>PARV01000030.1 GCA_002712055.1 Gammaproteobacteria bacterium
CGAGAGGACAAACATCGATGTAATTAACCTGTTGTGCGACATAGTCGACACGCATTTCGCAGAAGATACTAAACTTGTAGATCGCTATCCGAATTCGCCATGCGCATCAAAAAGAAATGCGAAGACCCTAGTTACTTTTGTTAAAGATCGCCCTGGTCACGATAGACGTTATGCCGTCAACGCTTCCAAGATAAGCGAAGGTCTGGGTTATGCGCCACAGGAAAATTTTGTTAACGGCTTGAATAAAACTGTAGACTGGTACCTGGATAATGAGACTTGGTTGGCGGCGATTTTGGATGGCTCATATCGCGATTAACTTTATACCTTTACATTCGGCTTAAGGTCTAAGGGCGCTATAGAGGCTAACCAATTACCACTAAATTTCCTTGATACCAATAAGTCAGCTAGCGAGAGGACAGAGTTTTTGCGAAAGAAATACGATGCCTTTAGGTTCGTACTTTAATTACTATAGAAAAATTTGATTTACTAATTTCCAGTGACGCATCTTTATATAAAAAAGTTTCACTTTTTTACTTTTTTTGGCCTGCTATTAATGGTAGCGAGCGAATCTACCTGCGCTTTTGAACTGACCGGATCGAAGTGGTTAGGCGCGGAAACAGAGTTTTATGTAGGCATTGAAGGAATTTCAGGAACTGGAATTCTTTGGAATACAGCTTTTATCACAGCCATGGAGGAGTGGACCATTGAAACTCCTTTCACTTTCACCTTCAAAGAAGAGTATAGGGATCCGTGTACGAATGATGGCCTAAACGGGGTAGATTTTGTTGAAGATTATTGTGGTAGTGAGTTTGGTAAAAATACGTTGGGTATAACGGTCGTTCGGTACGAGAATACGATTCTGGGAGAACCGAATCTTGTACAGGCAGACATTATCTTAAACGGATCGGAAAAGTTTGACATTTTTGGCGGCGCCCTTCCGCCGTTTGGCCCACTTTCCGATAGGTATGATTTCAGGCGTGCAGCCTTACATGAGCTTGGTCATGTGATTGGTCTTGAACATGAGGACACGAAACAGGCGATCATGGCGCCAGAGATCTCAGATATTGACCGGCTACAACCCGATGACATTGCGGGTGTCGAAGCGCTTTACAGTGGATTAGATAGTTGCGAAATCAAAGATCTCAATTTTGGCATTACTGTTGCTGCTTTAGAGACTGGCGATTGCAATGTTAAGGAGCTCACTGTTGGTGGGGATGACACTAGTTATGTCGACATATACCGGTTTCAGTTGCATGGTACTACGAAATTAGAATTCGTTATGAGTTCACCGATTCTCGAATCAGTGCTTATTCTAGCAACTCCACAGCTTGAGTATCTTGGAGTTGATAGCGATATTGAGGGGGATTGTAACTCTACTCTAATTTCAACTTTAGAAGCTGGCAATTATCTTTTATTGGCCAATACTTATAATGAAGAAGTGAAGGAGTCCTGTACGGTCATTGGTCCCTACCAGCTAAAAACAGTGCTCCTTAGCCCTCAGGTATTGGGCGCTAATTCAAGTTTGCTTGGTGGTTCAAGTTCAGCCCAGTTTCGAGGAGGGATCACCATCGATAACGGTGCCAGTTACGGAAACCGATTCAAGCCTGAGGATTCGCTAGATATGACCGCTGAGATTACGATGGACCCAGCTCACATTGGCCAAGCTGGTTTTCTGGTGGTGGGAGCGTTTCTGGACGATCAGATTCTATTTCTTAATGAACAAGGCGAATTTGAGTACGCTAACCCTATACCCAATCCTCTCACACGGGCTGCTAGTAAAGTCTTAGGCTCTGATGAATCCATTACCATTTTTACAGACCTTGTACCAGCAACACTTGGTATTGAAAGTATCGTGGTTGACTTCTTTATCGGCTATGGCCTCGACAGTAATCCTGAAGAGCTCTATTTCCATCAGATCCCTCTGAATCTAACCATTTCTCCCTGATCGCTTCGCGGGCTGTAATCACTTACTGAAAGGCGCCAAGCTCTTGAATTTGAAGACATCTATCTAACTGTAAATATTACCGGTATTCTCCAATTACGGTATAATCTGCATGAATTTCCAGCGGTGTCATAACCTGTAATTCCGCTAACCGCGGTTAACTAGAGCTAACAATTCAACTATTACGTTGACTTAAAGGAACTTTACCTGGAGGGTGCAGTTGGTACAAACAACCGCTCGATCACCGTGACGGTGGTAAAATTGGCAGCGTTGATATTGATATCAACACAGGTTGCTGCNCAATCCGTTGTGGAAAATATCAAACCTGTAGGTCAGGTATGTCTGACCGATCAGTCCTGTGTGGGGGCNCTCATCGACGNCGCCTCTANCCCNATAATNNCTACTTCGGCGGTTACCNTCACNAAAGAAGAGATTTCCTCATTTGAGGAGCCAACTAANACTGTCGCCCAAACGGAGCCTATAACAGAGCATCAAACACCTNAGACTTTTGATGCTGCGTCCACCTACCAGATGAGCTGCTTCGCCTGTCATGGCACCGGCGCAGCCGGTGCGCCGCTGCTTGGAGAGGTAGAAGTGTGGGAGGAGATACTCGCCAAGGGCATGGANGTGGTGATGGCTAACGTCATTAATGGCCTCAATGCCATGCCTGCTAGGGGGCTCTGCGTCAGCTGCAGTGATGATGATTTAAAATCGCTTGTTGACTATATGATTAGCCAATAGCGAGTAGCAATAAGTAACAAACTCGAATTAAATTTGTAGTAAGTTAAATCTTACATTCAAAAGGAGCATTAAAGTGTTAAGAGTTAAGAAGGTAACTCAGTTACCATTTATCAAATCTATTTTCATACTAGTTATAGCATTGTTTGCAACGGTAAATTTTTCCGATAACGGCAAAGCCCTGCAGCTTGCCCAACTCAGTGATGGGTTTAATCCTGAACAAAAGTACATGGCATCTTGCTTTGCGTGTCATAGTACTGGTGCGGCTGGAGCGCCTAAGGTAGGAGACGGCATGGCTGTCGAGTGGGGGCCTCGTCTTGAGAAAGGGCTGGATGCCATGGTGGCTAATACGGTTAACGGACTTAACACTATGCCTGCCAAGGGTCTGTGCTTTGATTGCACGGACGATGACCTTAGGGCTATTGTTGAATATATGATCGAAACCAGCCAGTAATCTAATTAGCTTGCCGAAAGTAAAAAGGACGTTCCTTGTGATCCTTTTTAATCAGCTATTCGTTGTATTTAACTTATCAATTTGCTTTTCTAGCTCTGCGATAAGATTTTCCAGTTCTTCGATGCGCAGCTTAGCTCGTTCCAGGGACTTTACCTGTGAGTCGAATTCTTCGCGGGTTAGCAAATCCAGGCTGGAAAAAGCTTTCTTTAATGTTAGTTCTATTTTAGAGCGAACATCATCGCGAAGGTTTTCCGCCGCAGGTAACAGCGTAACAAGTCTATCACTTAGATCTTTAAGAAAAGAATTATCTGGCATGGACCAACCTAAATATTTAAGACTATATATTCTAGCATTAATCTGATCTTGAATTGTTTCTGCAACAAGGTTACTGGCTTCACTCTATTCCTATAAACTGCCCAAATCTTTTGTACTTATTAGGAGGTTTTGTTGAANTCATATTTTCAATTTTTGGTTCGATATCGGACTGTGTAATACTATTCTCTNCGAACTNTTGAATTGATTATTACTACTGCCGTAGTCCATGTATGATGGGGCTTAATTGTACTGATTATTTCGNGTGAATCTTACANAGCTGTTTATCNTNCAAACAGGAGCAAAACAATGAAGTTAGTNACTGCTATTATCAAGCCATTCAAGTTGGACGATGTTCGTGAGGCATTATCTGAAATAGGTGTGCAGGGAATTACTGCGACAGAAGTGAAGGGTTTTGGTAGGCAGAAGGGCCACACGGAACTTTATAGAGGNGCGGAGTATGTAGTGGATTTCCTNCCGAAAGTGAAATTGGAAGTCGCTATAGGAGATAAGTTGCTAGATCAAACCCTGGAAGCCATCACGAGAACAGCTAATACAGGAAAGATTGGCGACGGCAAAATTTTTGTTACAGACTTATCTCAAATTATTCGTATTCGTACCGGGGAGACTGGTGAAGAGGCGGTATAGTTCATTTACGANCAGTTACCGAGAATAAGTGCAGTAATAAACTTTGAAATTTACATGAAACTTAAATTACGAAAATGCTCATCCCAAATAGGAAAAGAATCTTAGCGCAACATCTGAAGATACCACTCACATNTCNCCATATCGATGCTGTAATATTGCCAATGCTGCGATTGGGGCGGTTTCCGTCCGCAGAATTCTTGAGCCAAGTGAAATTGTTGTAAAACCTTGGTCGTTCGCCAAGCGCAGTTCCTTAGTTGAGAATCCCCCTTCGGGACCGATTGCTAATTCAACCGGATTAATTATCTCCAGATTTTCTAGTGTTTTAGCGCCTCGCAAGTCTAGTATCAAACGACACGATTTGTTGGGGGACCCCAACCAGTCCTCTATCGACATCGGTGGATGTATTTCGGGATTTGATAGCCTGCCACTTTGTTCACAAGAACTAACGGCTATTCGTCGCCAGTGTTGTAACTTAGTCTCCAATCTTTTGGTTTTATTGAATCTAACTTCACTGTACTGTGTGTAGAGTGGCGTAATACTACTTACCCCGAGCTCAGTGGATTTNTGAATCGCATAGTCCATACGGTAGCCCTTGGAAAGTCCAAGGCCCAGTTGAATTATTAGAGAGGGGGGTTCAGGTGTTCGGTGTTGAGATTCAATTATGATGGTTACATCCTGCATTGTAGCCTTTTCCATGCGACCAATAAATTCGCCGAACTGCTCATTGAAAAGATAAACAGTGTCACCCGAGTTTAGGCGAAGTACATTGATAAGATAGTGTGCTGACTCTTTGGGAAGAACAACAGTAGACTCAGGCGTCAAATTGCCTTCATAATGGAGTCGAGTAACGCGCATAGACTTTAATTATTCAGGACCGGTCGGATAGTGCAAGATTTTTCCATATCTGATTGACACTCTTAGCTAGATTCATTGAATAGAAGTGTAAACCAGGTGCGCCCCCGGCCAACAATCTTTCACATAATGTTGTGACCACCTCGATTCCGAATTCCTTTAATCCCTCTACATCGCCCTCGAATCCTTCGAGCCGCTTCTGCAACCAATGGGGAATTTCCGCTCCGCATTTCGCGCTAAATCGTTTCAGATTTGTATAGTTGTTAATTGGCATTATGCCCGGAACAATGGGGACGGAAATACCTGCCTTNGAGCAGTAATCAACGAAATAAAAATAGGCGTCAGCGTTATAAAAATACTGGGTGATGGCTGAGTTAGCACCCGCATCGATTTTCTTTTTGAAATAGGCGATGTCGGATTTATAACTTGTAGAATCGGGGTGAGGTTCTGGGTAACAGGCCACATCGATATGAAAATGGTTGCCTGTTTCAAGACGAATGAATTCAACCAGTTCGCTGGCATATTGATGCTGCACGGGAGTTGTTGTATTGGGAGGCAAATCCCCTCGCAATGCTACTAGATGATTGATACCTGCAGCCTTATACGCCGTGAGAAGTATTCTAATATCATCTCGATCTGTTCCTCCAAGCGAAAGATGCGGAACCATATTTGATCCAAGTTGCTGATATTTAAGTATAATATNTTTAGTGCCCTGCTTGGTAGAACCACCAGCCCCATAGGTTACAGAAAAAAAATCTGGTTCCAGGCTTGCCAGTTGATCATGCACTTCATCGAGTTTGGACTCATCCGGCGTTGTCCTTGGAGGGTAAAGCTCGATGCTAAAAATAGGTTTTGGGTTTAATTCCATGGCTAGAATTTCTCTTCAGTACAAACGGGTGCTAGTACTTGTAACTGTCCTTCTTGAACGGGCCTTTGACTGGTACATTAATATAATTAGACTGGGCTTCAGTGAGGCGTGTCAGCACACCATCGAAACCTTCCACCATGAGAAAGGCGACTTCCTCATCCAGGTGTTTAGGCAAGACTTCCACTGCCAGGTTGGACTTCTTCAACTTTGCCGATAAATGTGCGTGTTTGCGGTTAAAGAGATACATCTGCGCTAGAATTTGATTTGCAAATGAGCCATCCATAACTCGGGATGGATGACCCGTAGCGTTCCCCAAGTTGATCAATCTGCCTTCGGATAAAAGAATCAGGTAATTTTTCTGGTCTTTCCTGCCGTTGCGGTAGATCTTGTGGACCTGAGCCTTAACTTCTTCCCATTCCCAGTTTTCGCGCATGAACTTCGTGTCGATTTCGTTATCGAAGTGGCCGATGTTACAGATAATGGCTCCTTTCTTTACGTGTTGCAGCATATGCTTGTCGCACACATTGATATTGCCCGTAGCAGTTACAATCAAATCAAGCTTACTTAATAAGAATTTATTAATATCGTCAGCCGATCCCTTATTTAATCCGCTTATATATGGCGAGATAACCTCAAATCCATCCATGCAAGCTTGCATGGCACATATAGGATCTATTTCTGCTATCTTCACTATCATGCCTTCCTGACAAAGGCTCTGGGCGGAACCTTTGCCTACATCACCATAGCCAATTACTAGGGCATGTTTACCCGCCAACAATATGTCAGTGCCACGTTTGATACCGTCATTGAGGCTATGCCGACAACCGTACTTGTTGTCATTCTTGGATTTAGTTACTGAATCATTCACATTGATGGCCGGTACACGTAGGGATCCTCTATCAATCATTTCCATAAGGCGATGTACACCTGTGGTGGTTTCCTCTGTAATGCCATGAATGTGATCTAGCATTTCTGGGTACTTGTCATGCACCATAGCAGTTAGATCACCGCCATCATCAAGGATCATGTTTGCATCCCAGGGCTTGCCATTTTTCAAAATGGTTTGCTCAATACACCATTCCCCTTCTTCTTCGGTTTGGCCTTTCCAGGCATATATTGCTATACCTTCAGCTGCAATACAGGCTGCCGCGTGATTCTGAGTAGAAAAAATATTACAAGAAGACCAGCGTACCTCAGCCCCCAGCGTAACCAAGGTTTCAATCAGTACAGCAGTCTGGACGGTCATATGAATACAGCCGAGTATTTTGGCGCCAGCTAACGGCCTCTCGGTTGCATATTTTTCTCTAAGAGTCATCAGGGCAGGCATTTCCGCTTCGGCAAGCGTAATCTCCCTGCGGCCGAAATCTGCTAAGCTTATATCGGCAACTTTGTGGTCCTGTGCGGCACTCGCTTCTTTTTGTACGCATAGATTGGTCATCAGTCGCTCCGTTTTAATGCGAATTACAGTCTCGCGTCACTCTTCAGTGCCGCTGCTTTATCTGTTTGTTCCCAGGTAAAAGTTGGTTCTTCACGTCCGAAATGACCGTAGGCTGCTGTTTGACGGTAAATGGGTCTTAGCAAGCCCAGCATTTGAATCAGGCCCTTAGGACGAAGCTCAAAATGATTTCGTATAAGTTCCACGATCTTGTCATCACTTATCCTGCCGGTACCGAATGTCTCAACGCTGATGGAAGTTGGTTCCGCCACACCAATGGCATAGGAAAGCTGCAACTCGCACCGGTCAGCTATACCTGCTGCTACTATGTTCTTAGCTACATATCGCGCCAAATAAGCAGCGGAGCGGTCAACTTTTGAAGGATCTTTACCTGAGAATGCTCCGCCCCCATGGCGAGCCATACCACCGTATGTGTCGACGATAATTTTACGACCGGTTAGCCCGCAGTCGCCATGCGGGCCGCCTATCACAAACCGGCCCGTAGGATTGATTAGGTATTCGGTTTTCCCATCTATCCACATCTCAGGCAACACTGGTTTGATGATTTCTTCCATCACAGCTTCCTTCAACTCAGCCAATGAAATTTCGTCGCGATGCTGTGTGGAAAGCACTACCGTGTCAATTCCGACTGGTTTAGCATTTTCGTAACGAAACGTAATCTGGCTCTTAGCGTCGGGTTCCAGCCAAGATAGAGTGCCATTCTTTCGAACTTCTGACTGCCGCTTAACAAGACGATGTGAGTAGGTAATAGGTGCTGGCATGAATACTTCAGTTTCATTAGTAGCGTAACCAAACATAAGTCCTTGGTCTCCTGCTCCCTGTTCATGATTTTTTGTTTCATCGACCCCCATAGCGATATCGGGCGATTGGTTACCAATGGCATTGAGAACGGCACAGGTATTGCTGTCGAACCCGCTTTCTGAATGTTTGTAACCGATATCGCTTACAACACTGCGAACGAGGTTTTCCACATCCACGCGTCCTTTAGTGGTAATTTCGCCGGCCACGACAATCATGCCCGTATTGATCATGGTTTCGCAGGCAACACGGGAGTTTTTATCTTGTTCTAACAGCGCATCCAAGATTGCATCCGAAATTTGGTCCGCCATTTTGTCTGGATGTCCCTCCGAGACCGATTCAGATGTAAACAAGCTTGTTTCTGACATTATGTATTCCTATGTTTTACCAATTGAAAAAGTTGATTAGTCACTGAGAGCGATTTTTTTGAATATGCAAATTTGTATTTGGAATCCATTTCTAAGACCAAGATATGAGTTTTGCCCCGAAATTAGCCCGGCTTGCTCAGCCCAACGATTGAGATCATTTTCATCGAAGCCTAACCAGAGGTCGCCGCAAGACTCACGCACCCAATCTTGATCGTGTCTTGAAAGATCGATAATTAGCAAGTGACCCCCTGGGGCCAGAAGAGCAGCAGAGTCTTTGAATGTTTTTGCCGGAGATGGAATATGATGCAGCACCATATTAAAGATAATGATGTCAGCAGTAATTTTTTCTTCTAGCGCAATGCGGGTGTCTCCAAGAATGAAGCGTACTCCCTTAAACTTCTTTTCTATGATGGCTCGTTGTGATTTCTCCAGCATCTCACTGGAGTTATCAAGTGCTATAAGATTTTTGTATTTATCAGCTAGCTCCGTTAGTAGCTGTCCCTCGCCGGGCCCTACTTCAAGTACCACGGCCTCGGATGAATAACCCAATCCATTAATCACATCGTGTAAGGGACTTGCGTAATCACTATGTTCAACAATAAGCCCCTGTTTTTCCCTGAACTTATTCGCATTCTTATTAAAGAAACTCAGGGATAATTGGGAGCGCTCAATTTGGATCTGTTTGATCCTCTTTGTACTACTTGACCTAATTGCTAGGGTGTCGATATGTTCGAGCACGCTTCCCTTGATGTCTCGATGAGAGTCCTCTTCGGTCAGGAATGCCCGTCTATAGAATATGGAATTTCCCTCGCGACGAGTAGATACTAGGCTGCTTTTAGCCAAGATTTTCAAGTGATGACTGAGCGCAGGCTGGCGAATTTCTAGGATATAACAAAGCTCTAGTACTCCAAAGGACTCATTCTTGAGCACTCGCAAAATCTGTAATCGCAAGCTATCAGCCAGAGCTTTGTTTAGTTCTGTCAAGCTTTCTAATGAAGCAGATGGCTGCAGAGGTAATGATCTCGATTCAGTTAATTGTAAGGTAGTCGTCATTTTTCTACTAAGAAGCAGTCAATAGGTCGCTACAGTATCAGCAAATTAGGCCATTATCAAATCTATATCAAAATATATTGATATAGAAATTGTGCCAACTTGACCTAGTGTCTTCGCCATTGTCTTACGCCAAAAATAGTCTCGAGTCAGTGGCATATTGCATTCAGGTGCGGGAAAATAAACGCCTTCCGAAATCGGGTATATGGTACTCAGCTAGTCGCGTAATTAACCAGGAGTTAAGTTGATGTCAGGAAACGGCGTGTCAAGGAAACAATGCGCAAATGCGATTCGGGCACTGAGTATGGACGCGGTTCAGAAAGCACGTTCAGGTCATCCCGGTGCGCCGATGGGCATGGCTGACATCGCCGAAGTGCTTTGGAATGACCATCTAAGCCACAACCCGGGTAATCCGCAGTGGTTTAATCGCGATAGATTCGTGCTCTCCAATGGTCATGGATCAATGCTGATCTATTCGCTTCTCCATCTGACAGGATATGACATTCCGATGGAAGAATTGAAAAATTTTAGACAGCTTCATTCTAAAACGCCAGGTCACCCTGAATACGGTTATACGCCTGGTATCGAAACTACTACTGGCCCGCTTGGTCAAGGATTGGCCAATGGGGTAGGCATGGCCATCGCGGAGAAAACGCTTGCCGCCCAGTTCAACCGTAAGACGCATACAGTAATAGACCATTATACCTATGTATTTGCGGGGGATGGTTGTCTGATGGAGGGAGTATCCCATGAGGCCTGCTCTCTAGCAGGAACCTTGCGATTGGGTAAGTTAATCGTATTCTATGACGACAATGGTATATCTATTGACGGTGAAGTGAGTCAATGGTTTTCAGACAACACGGGCAAGCGCTTCGAAGCATACGGTTGGCAGGTATTGAGCGCGGACGGCCACGACACGGAATCTATTAACCAAGCGATTGAACTGGCACGAGCTGAACTTGACAAACCCAGCATTATTATTTGTAAGACCATCATTGGTTTTGGAGCTCCCAATAAGCAGGGCACCGCAGCTACCCATGGGGCACCTCTAGGCGAGGAAGAAGTCGCTGCCACTCGACAGCAACTGGAATGGCCTCACGAGCCGTTTGTAATCCCTGAGCAGATCATGCTGGCATGGGATGCCACCGAGGAAGGATTTGCCGCCGAATCAGCGTGGAAGGAAAAGTTGGTTATCTACGAAGAAGAGTATCCCGAATTGGCGATGGAATTAGTACGACGCATGAAGGGAGAAATACCTGGCTACTTCGCGGAAAAAGCCGATGAATTTATTGCGCGATGCGAGGCCAACCCAGAAGATATTGCAAGTCGCAAAGCATCACAAAACTGTATAGAGGCCTACGCTTCGATATTACCGGAGCTGATAGGTGGTAGTGCCGATCTCACAGGGTCTAATCTGACTCTATGGTCTGGCAGTACACCGATAACGGAGAAAGCGGATGGCAACTATATTTATTTCGGTGTACGGGAATTCGGCATGACAGCTATTGCTTCTGGCATAGCATTGCATGGGGGATTTATTCCGTACACTGCGACGTTTTTGATGTTTATGGAATATGCAAGAAATGCGGCTCGAATGGCAGCGCTTATGAAGCAGCGGAGTATACTAGTTTATACTCACGATTCTATTGGTCAGGGGGAAGACGGACCTACTCATCAACCGGTAGAGCAACTTTCCAATTTACGAACCACCCCCAATATGTCTGTGTGGCGCCCCTGTGACAACGTAGAAGCGGCGGTTGCCTGGAAGGCAGCAATATTAAGAAGGAATGGACCCACTGCTCTCGTTCTCTCGCGCCAGGTAATTGCCCATCAGACACGGATTGGTCAACAGTCCAAAGACATTAATTATGGAGGCTACATTCTGCTGGACTGTGAGGGAAAGCCGAGAATTATAATTATCGCTACTGGCTCCGAAGTAGGTATCTGTCGGGAAGCAGTGGAGGCATTGCAAGCCGAAGGCGTCAAAGCACGCCTAGTTTCGATGCCCAGTGTCGATGTATTTGAAGCACAAGACGCCAAGTATCGGGAAAATGTTTTGCCCACCAGTGTACGTAATCGCTTAGCAGTAGAAGCGGGTGCCGCAGACTATTGGTACAAGCTGGTTGGACTCGATGGTAAAATTATCGGTATGCAGAGTTTTGGGGAATCCGCTCCCGGCGGTGTGTTGATGAACCATTTTGGGTTCACTGTCGATAACGTTATCGAAACCGCTAAGTCTTTTAGGTAATTCGGCAAAGATCGATTCCGCTGTTTGATCCACATTCATGAACTATAATATTGCTACCACCGGTTATTGCTATATTAATCGTTATTTATGATGGACTGGGTAAGACGCACTATCCTACACGGTGCAAAATTCTAATAGGTACAAACCTTGCTAATGCGTAGGGTTTATCTTGCCTATTAATGGAAGCTGGCTATGACATTTCTGCGAATGGAAGATCTAGATCTTACCGGTAAACAGGTATTAATTCGTGAAGATTTGAACGTTCCTGTCAAAGATGGGATTGTTAGCAATGATATGCGGATTAGGGCGGCACTCCCCACCATAGAACAAGCAATGGCTCGGTCGAAAAAGGTAATCCTGATGTCGCACCTAGGGCGACCTGAAGAAGGAAGGCCGATGTCAACACAGAGAGAGTTTTCTCTGCGGCCCGTCGCTAATCGCCTAACAGAACTTCTTGCGTGTCAGGTTGAACTGATTGAGGGCTACCTAGATGACCCTGATACGGTGAGTAAATATGATGCTGGAATCGTATTGTTGGAAAATGTACGTATTAACAGCGGCGAAAAAGCTAATGATGATGAATTGGCCGCTCGCTATGCGAGGCTCTGCGATGTGTTCGTCATGGATGCCTTCGGGACGGCGCATCGTGCTCAGGCTAGCACTCATGGTGTTGCCAAACATGCTCCAACCGCATGCGCTGGTCCATTACTAACACAGGAGCTGTATGCGTTGGATCGCTCAATGATGAATCCGGAGCGACCGATGCTAGCAATTGTGGGCGGAGCCAAGGTATCCAGTAAGCTAGAAGTGCTTAACAAATTAGCTAACAAAGTAGACCAGCTTATTGTGGGAGGAGGCATAGCCAATACATTTTTACTCGCAAGTGGTATGAAAGTTGGTCGATCGCTTTGCGAACCGGAGTTTGTAGATACCGCCAACGTATTAATGCAACGCACTAATATTCCATTACCCACAGACGTAGTGGTTGCGAAGGAAATTTCATCTAGTGCTGAAGCTTACGTCAAAACTGTTAGCGCCATAGAAGATGACGATTTTATCCTAGATATTGGTCCAAATACGGCAACGCAATTGATAAATTTGATTAGTAACATGAAGACAATTATCTGGAACGGTCCAATAGGCGTCTTTGAGTTACCTCAGTTTGCTAAGGGCACTTTCAGAATTGCTGGGGCTGTAGCAGACAATAAGGGATTCTCCATTGCCGGTGGTGGTGAAACTATCGCTGCCATAGACAAGTTTGGCATGACTGACGATGTTTCCTACATCTCGACCGGGGGGGGCGCTTTCCTGGAATACGTGCAAGGAGAAGAGCTACCGGGTGTTAGGATATTAAAAGATAGGGGAGTTGCGGATTAACGTTTTGGGAGAAATAATAGCGATTACTAATTGACGCAAATAAAAGCGAATAGAGAATTAGGGGACTAATCATGGCACTTATCAGTTTGAGGCAGTTGTTAGATCACGCAGCGGAAAATGACTACGGTGTACCAGCATTTAATGTTAATAATTTGGAACAAGTGCGTGCGATTATGGAAGCGGCCGATGAATCAGATAGCCCGGTTATCCTGCAGGCATCGGCGGGCGCGCGAAAATATGCTGGTTCTAACTTCCTTAAACACCTTATACAGGGTGCCATCGAAGAGTTCCCGCATATCCCGATTGTTATGCATCAGGACCACGGGGT
Source organism: Gammaproteobacteria bacterium (assembly GCA_002712055.1). Lineage (GTDB taxonomy): Bacteria > Pseudomonadota > Gammaproteobacteria > Pseudomonadales > Pseudohongiellaceae > UBA9145. The sequence goes on from PARV01000030.1 coordinate 13,440, forward strand.
ATCGCCAGCGGTCTGCCAGCGATCCATTCAGCTTGGTTTCTCTTCGGTAATGATGGATGGTTCACTTGCGGAAGATGGCAAAACACCGACTGATTTCGATTACAACGTACACGTTACTAGAACAACTGTAGATATGGCCCATGCCTGCGGTGTATCCGTTGAGGGAGAGATTGGGTGCTTGGGCTCCTTGGAAACAGGTATGGCAGCCGAAGAAGATGGAGTGGGAGCAGAAGGAAAGCTGACGAAGTCGCAACTACTTACTGATCCTCAAGAAGCGTTCGATTTTGTTGCTGCTACGGGCGTCGATGCACTTGCGATAGCAGTGGGCACTAGCCATGGCGCTTACAAGTTCAGTCGTCCTCCGACGGGCGATATTCTAGCAATTGGTCGTATCAAGGAAATACACGAGAAAATTCCTAATACTCACTTGGTAATGCATGGTTCTTCTTCGGTGCCGCAGGACTGGTTGGCGGTCATTAATAAATACGGCGGAGAGATACCGGAAACCTATGGGGTACCTGTTGGAGAAATCCAAGAAGGCATCCGCCATGGAGTGCGTAAAGTTAATATTGATACTGATCTACGGCTCGCATCAACCGGTGCGGTGAGACGTTTTCTAGCAGAGAATAAATCAGAATTCGATCCAAGAAAATTCCTCATACCAACCATGAATGCTATGAAAGATATCGTAAAGGCGAGGTTAGAGGCATTCGGCACAGCTGGACAAATTTCCAGAATTGGGAAGGTTTACAATTTGGAAGAAATGTACCATCGTTATACTGGCGCTATCTGAAAATTAGCCGTACAGACTCACTAAGGCGAGACTAATCATGTTTGGTCGAGATGAAGCTGATCGACTCCGAGACAGCCTATCCCCAATTGGTTTAAATTCCAAAATAAACGAGACCACGGAAACTCCTCTTCTTGTAGCCTACCTTGATTACTATGACTTGAACTTCAATAGTGATGATATTGTCAGTGGTCACTATGTCGGTTTCATCAATAGTGGTGAATTCAAACTGGTTTGTCATTATTTCACTGTGCCAATGAAGCAGAGGAAAGGAACAGCTTTCTTATTACATGGTTACTTTGACCACACAGGTTTATACAGACACCTGATCAGGTATTGTCTTCAACTCGGTTACGCGGTGGTTATATTCGACCTTCCAGGCCATGGCTTGTCAAGCGGACCAACTGCCGATATTGGTTCTTTCCGGCAATACAGCGAAGCGTTCCTCAATGTTTTGGTCTGGGCGAAAGGCTTTGGGGCCAGTCGACCATGGATAGTTATCGGGCAAAGTACTGGTGCCGCTATCATTATGGATGCATTACAGGATACAAACCTTGCCGATCAATTTTCAGTGGAACGCTATATCTTACTGGGACCATTTTTGCGACCTAAAGGCTGGATAGTTAGTAAGCTATTGTTTAGTTTAACCCGCTGGTTTATGGGATCGGCACCGCGTAATTTCGCTACGAACAGTCATGATGAAGAGTTTCTTAAATTTGTGCGTAGTAGCGATGCGTTGCAGAGTAGAAAATTGTCACGATCTTGGGTGCTCGCAATGATCGAGTATCAAAAGAGATTTACCAAGGCTGCGATATCCAACAAGATATTGCATATAATTCAGGGCAGTGGTGATGAGACCGTGGACTGGCAATATAACTTGTCGCGTATACTACACAAGTTTCCTGATTCAAAGATCTACATGATTACAGGCGCTCGTCACCACCTAGTGAATGAATCGCCAGAGTTCAGAGATAAGATACTTTTTTCGATAGGTCAGATCATACGAGATGCGGGATAAAGTAGTATCTTGCAGCACATAGCATCATTACTCCTATTCAATCTAGCCATAGCTATTTCACCGGATTGCTAGTGAATATTAATACTAATTTGACCCCTGTCCGATGACATGTAGAAAGATTAAGCCGAGTTGATTTGAATATGTATAAAAATCGATCAATAAAAGTTTCCATCTGGAAGAATATCAGCGTAAACTGATCTGCGCGGTCGAGGTAGGCCGAGGAGTTGCTATTGTTGGCAATTCGACCAAGTAAATTTTGAAACAGCACGAGAGCAATATGTCAGAATCAGTTGAAGGTACCGTTAAGTGGTTTAACGACGAGAAAGGATTTGGATTTATCGAGCAGGAAGGTGGTAAGGATGTGTTTGTGCATTTTAGTGCCATAAACGGCTCGGGAAGAAGAACCCTTCATGAGGGGCAGAAAGTGACCATGGACGTTACTCAAGGTCAGAAGGGTCCCCAGGCGGAGAACGTCAACCCGCTTTAATAATTATAGGCCTTTAGCAAGTACCTGCCGGAATAATAAAAAGCTTGAGAGTTAGGTTTTAGAGGGAATTGAAGTAAGTCTGAATCCGTAATGAAATGAGTCAGATTGAGGGTTGTTCTCGGATTACTAAGTCTTGCCAAGAAATTTCTTATTTTCGCGGTAAATCGTAATACCCTAGCCTTTTAGGGTGTCAACGTCTTTATGCCTGCGCGTGTGCCAAGTAATAAGCGATCAGCTCTGCGGTTGGCGAATAAGCCATTGGCAACTACACCTGTTATTTGGTTAAGGTCGTATTCTAATTTCATAGGGTCTAGTATTTCTAGATTAAAGATGTCTAGGATATGGTTACTATTATCTGTAACGCAGTTTTCACGGTACACAGGATCGCCTCCCAACTTCACGATTTGCCTTGCCACATAACTTCTTGCCATCGGGATTACTTCCACAGGTAGCGGGAATTTACCCAGTGTTTTTACAAGCTTTGAATCATCTGCAATGCAAACGAATTCTTTCGAGGCGGCAGCGATGATCTTCTCCCGCGTGAGTGCGCCACCGCCACCCTTGATTAATTGTAAATGATCATTGGTCTCATCTGCCCCGTCCACGTATACTGAAACCTCTCCGACACTGTTTAGATCGAATACTGGAATATTGTGTTCTTGGAGGCGACGCGCCGATTCATCAGAACTAGCGACTGTGCCATTGAGCTTGTGACTGATTTTGCCAAGTTCTTCGATGAAGAAATTAGCGGTGGAACCAGTTCCTACCCCTACGATCGTGTCATTTTCAAGTAGTGATTCCACATGTTCGAACGCTGCTCGTGCAACAGCTCGTTTCAATTCATCTTTTGTCATCTCCATTTCCTGTCATTGCTGGAATTTAGTACTCCATTTTCTCTAAGAGTTCCCAGGAGCTGACCCATACGTACTGGCGTTCCTGCGGTAAGGGCAGCTTCGAGTTTTATGGTTCCGGGACCAAATAATACGATAGTGGTAGAACCTGATTTGAATCTACCCATCTCTGCCCCTGCTGGGAGTTCAATAGGAGGGTAACAAGTTTCGTAACTCTTAACCTGCAATTTGCGAGCCCCTGCTCGTGGACAAACTTGCCCGGACCACACTGTTTCAATACCAGCTATGATCATAGCGCCGATGAGCACTAGTGCCATGGGTCCAGCTTTGGTTTGAAACAGGCAAATTACGCGCTCGTTACGCGCGAATAGATTATACACAGACCCGGCCATTCTCTGATTGACCGGAAATAGTCTGCCCGGCACATAAATCATCTTTTTCAATTGCCCTCCTAGTGGCATATGAACTCGATGATAATCTCGAGGAGATAAATAGATAGTTGCAAAAGAGCCAGCCGAGAAGAGTTCTATCAGGGAGGCATCGCCACCAAGCAGGTCAGCCAACTTAAAATATCTACCTTTTGCCTGCAATAAGGAATCTGTCTGAATCGGGCCGGCTTGGCTGATTGCACCATCAGCCGGACATACCAAAGTATTTTCTCCTTTAAATAGCGGTCTAGCTTCGGGTTTTAGCTCACGAGTAAAGAAGGCATTAAAATGCTCAAATTCGTCAACGTCCGAGAGTAAAGCTTCACTCATGTCGACTTTGTAGAGTCGAATAAATGTGTTAATTAGTGCTTTTTTAAAGCGAGCAGTTTCTGCAAATTTCCCAATAAGTCGTGATAACCCATGGTGAGGTAACAGAAATAGCAGGAACACTAATAAACGGGACATGAGGCAGTGCCAACCTTTTTACTTGCGCTCAATAGGTGTATTGGGGTGATTACCCCACTCAGACCAGGAACCATCGTAGGCTTTGATATCAAATCCCAGCATTTTGCCTACCAAATAACTGAGTCCTGAACGGTGATGAGTCTGGCAATGGGTAATTATTTTCTTATGTTTATTTATACCTAAAGATTCCAGTTCGCGTTCTAGCACATCTAAAGATTTCAATCTTAGGTTTCTATCGCAGTCCATCAGATTTAGCCAGTCCATATTAACGGCACCGGGAATATGCCCATTCTTTATGGCAGTAACCTTGGTTCCTGCAAATTCTTCAGCGTCTCGTGCATCCCAGACGATAGAGCTAGCATCGCCTATTTGGTTTAACACATCTTCTAGATTAGCGATAAATTTCCTGTCGATTTTGGCGATATAATCCGAGGGATCTTGTTTTGGTGGATCGCTGGATACAGGGTAAGACTCATTTATCCAGGCTACCAGTCCTCCGTTTAAAAAGGAGCAATTCTGGTGGCCGAGGATATCCAGTGTCCAGATTAGCCGACCTGCCCAGCCCCCACCTTCGTCGTCATAAGCTACTACGTGCTTGTCTTTGCGTAGGCCAATTCTGGAAAAAACTAAACTCAACTTTTCGGCATCAGGAAGTTTGCCTATAGCTGGCTTAATACCACATACTAGTTCAGCTGGTTCGATTAACGCTGATTCGGGAATATGATGTTTTATAAATATATCTTCGGCGCACACGGCTATTAATAGGATCTGATCTGACGGCAAAAGCGGAAGTAGCTCCTCAATTTCAAGCGTGAGTGGGATCGAGTTTTGTGATTCAGTATTCATAGCAATTTTTTATTATGAAATTCGTCGGTCAACTATTCTAGTCCTATATACTCAAGGTGTTTCCACCGTGTGTAAAATCTTGAAATAGTTCTCCAATCGTTGGGGGAAAATTTTTCCTGCAGTGAGAGCTTCTTGGATTGCACATCCCGGCTCGGTCTGATGTGCACAATCCCGGAACTTGCAATTTCTCGCTAGTGCTTTCAGTTCTTTAAATCCACTTAACAATTCTGCTTTTGTGAAATGCCTTAGGTGAAATTCACTCATTCCTGGGGAATCAATCACGTCGCAACTGCGAAGGTGGAAAAGTCTGGTTGTTGTTGTCTTATGAGTACCTTTAAATTTTTTCGAAGACAACTCACCGACCTCTGCTATCTGAGCTAATCCAAGACGGTTGACTAGCGAAGACTTTCCGACACCGGACTGTCCGACTAAAACGGTAGTCTTAGCTAATAAAGTTTCTTCAAGTTCACGAATGCCTTCGCCAGTTAGGGCTGAAACCTTTTTTATCGCATACCCGAGTGTCTCGTACACTGATAACATACTGTCTAATTCGGAGGAATTTTGGTCATTAAGCAAGTCGATTTTGTTGAACACTAAAAGAGGTTCTAGCCCCAGGTTATCTATGGCCACTAGGTAGCGGTCAATGAGATTCATAAATGGTTGAGGTGTTACTGAAAGGACAATCAGCACGATATCGATATTTGCAGCAATTGGTTTCCGGTTTCCGGTTGTATCAGGCTTTGCAAACAAATTCTGACGTTCGCAGACCGCCACAATAATGCCGGTCTCATCGCTTTCCTTTTCCCAGACAACAAGGTCACCCGTCACCAGATCAGGCAGGTTAGCCCGTTGGTGACATCGCACTATTTGTGGAGGTTGTTTTTTATCGAGTATTTCAACATCTAGTTGTTTGCCGAAGTTACTGATGATTCTGCCATTATACTTGCTGTTAATGCTGGCATTGCTAGATATACCATCTGTAAAAGCCTCAATTTCCCTTTGTTGTTTCTCGCTTATGCGAGATATCTGTTGTTTGCTTAGCTTTCTTTTGCGCATATAAAGTTAGATGGTAGGGGATATTAAGTGAAGAACACTTTAAAGTGTCGCGATTATTACATATTCCGACTATTGAAGCTTTGCTACAATGTCTGGCAACAAGCGCAACACGTTAATGCACTCCAATGGGTAAAAATCTGAACCTTGTTTGGCTGGATCTCGAAATGACTGGGCTCATTCCCCGATCAGACCGTATCATTGAGATTGCTACTCTAGTGACCGACCCTGCATTAAACATCCTCGCAGAAGGCCCGGTCTTCGCTATCAAGCAACCAGACGAAGTGCTTAATGCCATGGACGAGTGGAATCAAAAGCATCATGGTATTTCAGGTTTGATTGACAGGGTAAAGAATAGCCCTATCGATGAACAGGAGGCTGAGCGACAGACGCTAGAATTCTTAACACAATACTCCGAAAAGAAGGCATCACCACTCTGTGGTAATAGCATTTGCCAAGATCGGCGTTTCATGGCGAATTACATGCCCGAATTGGAAGCCTTCTTTCATTATCGTAACCTGGATGTAAGCTCAGTCAAAGAGTTAGTGCGACGTTGGAAGCCGCAGATCATGGAAGGGTTTTCTAAGCAGAGTAAGCACCAGGCCATGGATGACATTAAGGACTCGGTTAACGAACTGAAATATTACCGAGAGCATTTCATTAAAGCTTGACACACTATTCAGTATACTGGCCATGCTGACGAAGAGCCCACTCGACATGCTCTCGCACCAATTTCGATGGATGATTAAGAGATGCTTTGAGGGTGGTAATTGTTTCTTTGTTTGTTTCGCCATTTCCTAACGCTACAGCAATATTACGTAACCAACACTCGTAGCCAATGCGGCGAATAGCCGAACCGCGGGTCTTAAGGAAAAATTCTTGTTCTGTCCAGTTAAATAATTCAATGAGTTTAGCGTCATCCAGGTTGTGACGTGGCGAAAAATCTGCTTCTTTACTTACTTGTGTAAACTTATTCCAAGGGCATACGAGTTGGCAGTCATCACAGCCAAAAATACGGTTCCCCATCGGTTTGCGCAATTCTTCTGGAATGGAACCTCGTAACTCGATCGTCAAATAAGAAATACAACGTCTAGCATCTAGCACGTTTGGGCCCACAAATGCCCCAGTGGGGCAGACATCTAAGCAGGCGGTGCAGGTGCCGCAGTGGCCAGTGTCCTGTTCATCTATAGGAAGAGGCAAATCAGTGAATAATTCCCCTAGGAAAAACCAGGAGCCAGCGTGTTTGTTAATTAGCATTGTGTTCTTCCCGATCCAACCAATGCCTGATTTTTCGGCTAAGGCGCGTTCTAGTATAGGGGCGCTATCAACAAAAGCCCGATATCCAAACACACCGGCAACTTCTTCGATTTTGTCTGCGAGCAGCTGTAATCTTTTTCGAATAAGTTTGTGGTAATCCCTGCCTCTGGCATAGCGGGAGACATAAGCTTTGTCCCGTTGCTGCATGGGATAAAGAGAATCCGATTTACTGACAGCATAGTCCATGCGCGCAGTGATTATCCGGAGCGTACCGGGGACCAGCTGATCAGGATGACATCGCTTATCGTGGTTTTCTGTCATGTAAGTCATAGCACCCTGATAATTATTATCAATCCAGGAAGACAAGTATTTTGCGTAGTTGCTTAAATCCGCGTCGGTGACAGCAATTTGCTGAAAACCGAGTTCGGATCCCCAGGCCTTTATCTGGGCCGCAAGCTGGGAGCAGTCAAGCTTTGTCATGAGTTACTGACCGGTAGCTATAAGCCACAGAGAATCTCTGCGGCTTTTTCAAGTGTGGAATCATCCTTCACTTTGCTGCAACCACTCGTTGAGTTCGATAATATCTTGTGGTGTGAGGATGCCGGCGATCTGTTTCAGGATTAGGCTATCAATTACATAGTTATAGCGTGCATCCGCATACATGCGCAGAGCACGGAATAGGTTTTCTCGAGCTAGTAACACTTCGACAATATTTCGGGTGCCTACTTCTGCGCCTAACTCCGTTGCATCTAGTGCGCTCTGGGCGGATGTGATGGATTGTTGTCGCTGCGCAATAACCAACACATCGGTATTTACACTCCGATATGCATTACGTACATTCTGAGTTAGTTGACGTTTGGTAAGTTCCAGTGATTCCTGTGCTGCTACGACATTGTACTCAGCCGCGCGCTTTCTCGAGCTGAGGGAGCCACCGGTATAGAGTGGAATATTGAGGTTCAAAGCGATTTGGGTGCGGTCACTGGCACCGCCGCCAATTTGAACACCCTGACTTACGATCGGTGCGGTAACTATGTGACCATAGAACCCCTGCAAATCTAACGTAGGTAATCGGTCTGACTTACGTGCCTGCAAAGTTTTACGTGATGCGTCTAGATTAAATTTAGCGGCGGCAATCGCTAGGCTGTTATTGTCTGCTTGAATCTCCCATTGGTTGAGACTACCTTCGACTTCCACGATTGGAAAGTTATCAAGCAGTGTATCGATTTCAGGATGACCTTGGCCGGTGATGGCTTCTAGTGCTTCGTAACGCGACTGGAGAAAATCTTGCTGTAGGATCGTTGTATTTCGAGCTAGGTCATACGCCGCCTGACTATCGTATACATCCGTTATAGCTACCAGGCCAACTGCTTCACGCTGTTGTGTCTGTTCCAAGGATCGTTGCGCAGCCTCCTCTTCTTGGATATTGGTTTCCAGCATGTCTTGTGCTCGCAGCACGTCAAAGTAAGCGGTGGCGACGCGCATGATTAAATCCTGCTCCTGCGCAGCGAGATTCACTGCAGCCGCTCTATCGGCGGCCTCAGCACTCTGAAAGCTATACCAGTTAGGGAGGTTGAATACGCTCTGGGTAAGGCTCACACCCCAGTTGTGGTTGTTAATACCGGGACGGAAGCTATGATCGTCTCTGACCTTGGTCCGCACTTTCTCGCCGGTTAATGGGTTGGTTACATTGATATATTGGGAATCGGTAAATCCACTAGTCAGTCGCGAAGTGCCGCTTCCAACTCCGAGTGAAGGCAACAGACTGGATCGACTCTGTGTAACATTTTCCCGATTTGCCCGATAGTTTGCCTGTGCTTGCTTAAGAGTTGGATCGTTGTCCAACGCTAGTTGCAAAATGGTGACTAAATCATCTCCATAGCCCTGTGAGCTGTTCAGGCTGGCAAATAATAAAATTCCGATAAACTTCACTATACGTCCCATAGTTTGTGACCTTTCTGCTTAATAAAGTGTTTTGATCATTCGGCAACACAGATGATCAAATGAGGATTCCGACTGGCTGTTCTGAAGCAAGACGGAATTCTACACAGTGTAACCAAAAGTGACAATTAAGAACCTCTTTCTTCTGGCCGTTTGCGACGAGCAGCAGTTATATACCCATAAATCGTCTCTCGATACACGGCCCTAGCGCAAATTTCACTTTTTAGACCGTTGTTACTTTGTTCCATTTTTGGGGCATAATGCTTGTTCCTTTCTTGCTCTGGAGTCCTGTGGCTAGTAGCGGCAGATTTATGCTCTGTATCAAGAAACAAGCAAACATAATTGCTGTTTTCGCCAGCGATACAGGAACCTTTAATGAACGCTAATCTTGAAAATTTCTTAGACAGAATTGATCAACTTGACACTAGCTCCCACCAGCATTTTCCAAATTCCAGAAAAATTTACGTTGAAGGTAGCCGACCGGATCTGAAGGTTCCAATGCGGGAGATTGCCTTGACATCAACAGAGACTGCACATGGTATTGAAAGGAACCCACCGATTCGCGTTTACGATTCCTCTGGAATTTATTCCGATGCCAGTGCAAAGGTCGATCTGCGCGCTGGGCTCCCACCTGTTAGGTCTCCTTGGATCACTGAACGAGGGGACTCGGAACAACTTGAGTCGGTAAGTTCCGCTTTTGGGCGGATTCGTCAAAGTGATGCACAAACAGCGCATCTCCGCTTCGAGCATATGAAGAAACCGTTGCGGGCGAAATCAGGAAAAAATGTCACGCAGCTTCATTATGCGAGGCAAGGGATCATCACCCCAGAAATGGAGTTCGTCGCGATAAGAGAAAATATGGCGAAGCAACAAGCTTCAGAGCAGTGTAACCTGGCGGAGCAACATCATGGTCACTCATATGGCGCTAACATCCCTTGCGAAATCACACCGGAATTTGTCCGAGATGAAGTAGCACTCGGTAGGGCAATTATTCCAGCCAACATAAATCATCCTGAAATTGAACCGATGATTATTGGCCGTAATTTCTTGGTAAAGGTTAATGCGAATATTGGCAATTCCGCAGTAACCTCCTCTATAGAAGAAGAAGTAGAAAAACTAACTTGGTCTGCATTATGGGGTGCAGATACGGCTATGGATTTATCGACGGGCAAAAATATACATGAAACCCGCGAGTGGATTATTCGAAACTCAATGGTGCCAATCGGCACAGTACCAATTTATCAAGCTTTAGAAAAAGTTGACGGAGTTGCTGAAGATCTGACTTGGGATATTTATCGCGATACATTGATAGAACAAGCTGAGCAAGGTGTTGACTATTTCACTATTCACGCAGGGGTGTTACTCCGCTATGTACCGCTTACCGCGAAGCGAGTTACAGGAATCGTTTCAAGAGGCGGGTCTATTATGGCGAAGTGGTGTCTTTCTCATCACAAGGAAAACTTTTTATATACTCACTTTGAAGATGTATGCGAAATTATGAAGGCCTATGATGTTTCGTTTTCCTTGGGTGATGGATTAAGACCGGGCTCTATAGCCGATGCTAACGATGCGGCTCAGTTTAGCGAATTGGAAACATTGGGTGAGCTTACTAAAATTGCATGGAAACATGACGTACAAACAATGATTGAAGGCCCTGGCCATGTGCCGATGCATATGATTAAAGAGAATATGGAGAGGCAATTAGAAGTGTGCGACGAGGCCCCATTTTATACACTTGGCCCGCTCACAACTGATATTGCACCAGGGTATGACCATATTACCTCTGGTATTGGAGCAGCTATGATTGGCTGGTATGGCTGTGCGATGTTGTGCTACGTAACGCCGAAGGAGCATCTAGGGTTGCCCAACAAACAGGATGTGAAGGATGGCCTAATGGCTTACAAGATCGCAGCACATGGAGCCGATCTAGCCAAAGGGCATCCTGCCGCACAGCTTCGGGATAATGCCCTGTCCAAAGCCCGTTTCGAATTTCGTTGGGAAGACCAGTTTAATTTGGGTCTGGATCCTAACACCGCTAGGGAGTTTCATGATGAAACCTTGCCCAAGCAATCCGGCAAAGTAGCTCATTTCTGCTCGATGTGTGGCCCTAAGTTCTGCTCAATGAAGATTTCCCACGAGGTACGTGAATACGCAGCGGGAAAAGAATTGTCCGAAGTAAACGATGCGATAGAAGTAGGCATGGAAGAAATGGCAAACACGTATAACGAGAAGGGCCGCAAGCTTTATCATAAAGTTTAGTTAAAGGCCGCTTTTAAGAAAGTAGTCTAGAGCTTCTAGGCAGGAGTGAGCCAAGCGCTTGCTGCGTTCAGCTGACCAACCGTATTTTTGATCCGGTGTATCGGTAGTATCTTTAAAAGGCATTTCCAAGGTCATAGCCAGGCAGTTATGCAGGTGAGCAGTCTGAACTGCGCTCATGGTTAAATTGGCTTGACCTCGAGGTTTGGGTGGATAGCCTTCCTTGGTCTGAAAGTCTACATTAATCTCAGCTAATTTGTTTCGATAGAAATCTAATTGCGCCTGTCGGTTATCGTTCCAGTCGTCTAAGCTTTCTGTCCCCGCAATAAAGCAATAAGGAAGTGATTCGTCTCCGTGAACATCCAGGAAAAAGTCCACGCCAATCTTTGCCATGGCTTGTTTTACGAAAAACACCTCCGCACAGGTCTTCAGTGTTGGGTCCGCCCACTCGCGATTCAGATTGCGGCCCGCGGCATTGGTACGAAGATGTCCTCGTCGGGTGCCATCAGGGTTCATGTTGGGAACTAGATAGATATCGCATTGCTCAAGAAGAGTTTGTGTCCACTGGGAATCGTTAACCAAAAGTTTTTCTATACAGCCTTCCATCCACCACTCGGCCATAGATTCTCCTGGGTGTTGACGCGCGATCATCCAACAGTTTTTTTTCTTTATTTTTTGACCGTTGCTTGGCAAGGATAATTTAAGTAGATCAAGGTCCTGTCCATCCAATGTTTGTCCAAGCAAATGATGAGAGCAATGGGGTGCTTCCAGTGAGGACGCAATCATATCGTGGTGTCGTTCCATGGAGTACGGAACGAAGTAGGCAAAATATACGGCGTCGAACAGAGGTGTAAAATCAATCGATATGACCCCATTTTCAAGGTTTGTATCATGGCGCAACCATTCCTTGCGATCATAGGAATACAGCACACGATAATTTCTGAAACCATGCGGATACGCGGCATTGGCTCCGTTGAGTATTTTCAAAATGCACGGTGTGTATCTTGCGCCGCTCAACCTGAAATAAAACCATTGGTAGAAATTCGACTTATTGTCCGCACGGATATTCAACTGGATATTGGCGGGATCCTCGATTGAGACAATTTCGATATTACCTGCATCGAAATTTTGGCTAATCTGCACCATGGCTCTCGTGTTTCTCCTGTAAGTCTATTAGAAAATTTCCTGTTTACGGATGTGTCTTTGTAAACGACTATTTGCTATGATTGCCGACCAATTTTTTTGACCCAGGTTTCTAGTATGTCGGCGGTAACAGACAATCTAAATATAGCTTCAAATGATGCATTAATCACGCCTGAGCAACTTAAGGCCGAGTTGCCGTTGGACAATGAAGGGCTGGAATCAGTCAAGCGCGCGCGGGGCACCGTGTTCGACATTCTTGATCGGAAAGATCCAAGGCTTTTCGTTGTTGTAGGCCCGTGTTCTATACACGATACTGATGCCGCCATTGAGTATGCTAAACGTCTTAAAGAGCTTGCAGAAAAAGTGAAAGATACGTTGTTTATAGTCATGCGGGTTTACTTCGAAAAGCCGCGTACCTCAATAGGATGGAAAGGGCTGATTAATGACCCGTACCTTGATGACTCGTTCAAGATTGAAGAGGGATTGCGGAAGGCCAGGAACTTACTGATGAATATTGTTGAGATAGGGCTGCCAGCTTCATCAGAGGCACTGGGTCCTATAGCTCCTCAATATTTGCTGGACTTGATAACTTGGTCCGCAATTGGAGCACGCACCACCGAATCGCAAACTCATCGGGAAATGTCATCTGGATTGTCTTCGGCCGTGGGATTTAAGAACGGGACTGACGG
>PARV01000031.1 GCA_002712055.1 Gammaproteobacteria bacterium
TTAACAAGTCGTTGTTGATGCGATTCTATAAAATCCATTAGGGACTGACATAATTCTGCACAACCTTCTTTATTCAATGCCGAAATTTGATGAATCTCGCCTTGCCAGTTCAGCTTTTTTCTTAGTCGCTCTTTGAAACCTTCTAGCTCTTTTTCGCCTATAAGATCTATTTTATTCAATACTAACCACCGTTCTTTCTTTGCCAACGTACCACTGAAATTCTTCAATTCCTGGACAATTTTCTCAACGTTTGTTAACGGATCACCTCCGGCAACCGGCATAACGTCTATTAAGTGAAGCAACAGATAAGTGCGCGACAAGTGTTTTAAAAACCGAAATCCAAGTCCGGCTCCGCCTGAAGCTCCCTCTATCAACCCTGGCACATCAGCCATAACAAAACTGCGTTCTGCACTGACACTTACCACACCTAGATTTGGCACTAGAGTTGTAAAGGCATAATCAGCAACTTTCGGTTTTGCCGCTGACACGGCTCTGATCAATGTGGACTTGCCGGCATTCGGTAAGCCAAGCAGCCCGACATCTGCCATCAGTTTTAATTGAAGCTGCAGGGTCCTCTTCTCACCTTTAATTCCTTTCGTGATTTTACGTGGTGCTCGGTTTGTGCTGGTCTTAAAGCGAGTATTGCCCATTCCATGTTTGCCCCCACGAGCAACCAAGACTCTCTCATCGGGATTATTGAGATCAGCAAGCATTTCTTCCGTGTTCACATCGATTACACTTGTACCAACAGGAACTCTAATGAAAAGATTTTCGCCACTTTTACCAGTGCAATTACTCCCTTGACCACTTTGGCCTGATTGGGCACGGTAAAGGGGTCGAAACCTGAAGTCCACAAGTGTATTTAGTGATTCATCCGCTTGCATAAATACACTACCACCATCGCCACCATCACCTCCATCAGGCCCCCCTTTTTCAATGTATTTTTCACGCCGAAAGCTTAAGCAACCATGACCTCCATTGCCTGCCTCAACTGTTATTTCTGCTTCATCGACAAATTTCATTGTGATTAGCTCTGGTTTTTAACTAAAAAAGCCCCGTCGAATGACGAGGCTTTTTGGTATATTGACGGGATATCTAAGCCGATTCGACACTAACAAATTTTCTGTTACGTGGGCCCTTAACAGTAAACTTCACAACACCATCTGATTTAGCGTAAAGGGTGTGGTCTTTGCCACAACCCACATTTTCGCCAGCATGAAAGCGAGTCCCACGTTGACGGATGATTATGTTTCCCGCTCTAATTTCTTGACCTCCGTACAACTTAACTCCAAGGCGCTTCGATATGGAATCACGACCGTTATTGGTACTACCACCTGCTTTCTTGTGAGCCATAACTTACTCCGGATTCATTCCTCGGGCTTAACTCTGGGTTGAGCCTTGGCCTTGGGTTTGGCTTTGGGTTTAACCTTACCCTTGGGTTTGGCCTTTGCTTTAGATTCAGCCTTGGCTTTAGGTGCGATTTTACCCTCAGGTTCCAACTTAGTCTTGGCCTTAGCCTTGGCCTTAGTCTCTGCCTTGATACCGATAATTTTTACTTCTGTAAACCACTGCCTGTGACCTTGCTGCCTCTTATAATGCTTACGGCGATGGAACTTTACAATCTTAATTTTGCCGCCGCGACCTTCCTTGACCACTTCCGCAGTCACCTGGCTACCTTTAACATAAGGTTTACCAATCTTGACCGATTCCCCTTCACCTACCAACAAAATCTTGTCGAACTTTAACTTATCACCAGCAGCAGCATCGAGTTTTTCGAGTCGCAGGATTTCACCTTCTTCCACCCTGTGCTGTTTACCGCCACTCTCAATTACCGCGTACATGATTGTCTCCGAAACCCTTTAACAATAGGCAACTCAGCCCATTTCCATAGGGGCCGGCATTTTACGGTAACGCTTGGGTCTAAGCAAGTGAAATTGGGCGCCTGGAGACATTGCTATAACGTAACACTGTGAGACTGAGCAATTAAGCGACAGACTCGGATATTCGTTGATTTTGGTTGGCTTGACACTGCTTAATGTGCTCCCTAGCATGCATACTCAAACGGGCTAGGGCCCAATAATCAAAAATTTTTTACTGCGAATGATCATCTGCCACTAATGTACAAAAAAATTCGATCTGTCGTTGAATCCGACTTTTTCACAGTTGATGAATACATCGTTGAGCAACTTCACTCGAATGTACCGCTTGTGGAAAACATTGGCCACTATATCGTAACAGCAGGCGGCAAGCGCCTACGGCCAATCCTAGTTCTTCTGGCTGCACATTGTTGCAAGATAGACGGAAGCAAGCATATTCCAATGGCAGCCGTAATCGAATTTATTCATACCGCCACTCTCCTACATGACGACGTAGTTGACATGTCTTCATTGCGCAGAGGCCAACCCACGGTAAACGCTGAGTGGGATAACCCGTCCAGTGTACTGGTCGGCGATTTCATCTATTCACGAGCATTTCAAATCTTGGTAGACATTGGGGATTTGCGCATAATGGAAATCATCGCGAATACTACGAACAAGATAGCCGAGGGGGAAGTATTGCAGCTCATCGCTAAGAATAACCCGAACGCATCGGAGCAAAATTACATGGAGGTGATCAAAAATAAGACCGCAATATTGTTCCAAGCAGCAGCCCAGTGCGGCGCTATACTTGCTCGGGCTGATACGGCCACCGAAAAATCGCTACAACGTTATGGTATGCATCTTGGTACCGCATTTCAGTTAATTGACGATGTATTAGATTATGACGGTGACGCCCTGACTATGGGAAAGAACATAGGCGATGACCTGTTAGAAGGTAAAACCACACTGCCATTGATCTATGCTATTGAAAATGGAGATAACCTACAATCTGAAATAATAAAGAAAGTTTTGCTGGATAAGAACGTTTCTGATAAAGAACTAGATAGGGTCCTTCAGATAGTCAGTGAAAGTGGCGCTCTTGAATACACTCGGGAATTAGCTCAACAGCAAGCCAATGAGGCAATTGCCTGTCTTGAATCCATTGAGGGGTCAACCTTTCGCGATGCCCTGATGTCGATGGCAGAATTTTCTATTCGTCGTAACAACTAATTTGAGAACCCCAACAGCAACCGAGCCCATTGCGAACAGCAAAATGGGAAATCAGTTAAATAGAGAAATCTGCTACATAGCTGGATAATTAGGTCCTCCACCCCCTTCTGGAACGACCCAAAATATATTCTGAGTCGGGTCTTTGATATCACAAGTCTTGCAGTGTACGCAGTTCTGTGAATTGATCTGAAATCGTTTTTTCCCGTCTTCCTCCTCTATCACCTCGTAGACACCAGCGGGACAATAGCGTTGTGCTGGTTCGTCATACATTGGCAGATTTACATCGATAGGAATAGTAGAGTCCTTCAGTTTTAGATGGCAGGGTTGATCTTCGGCATGGTTGGTATTGGAAAGAAAAACCGAAGATAAAATTTCAAAACTAATCTCACCATCCGGTTTTGGGTAGTCGATCGGCAAACTTTCCTTGGCCGGGTTTAACTGGCAATGATCTTTAGACTTGTCATGAAAAGTAAAAGGAGATTTTCCAAAAAAAATATTCTGCTCGATAAATGCCAATGCACTGCCCAGCCAAAAGCCGAACTTGTGGAAGCCGGCACTAAAATTGCGTGTCTTATATAGCTCTTCCTTGAGTTCTGAGTTCTCGAAACGTAACGAAAATTCGGTTAATTCTTTCTCAGATGGATTATTGCTCACTGCTTCAAAAAGTATTTCACCTGCCAAAATACCTGACTTCATTGCCGTATGGCTGCCCTTAATCTTAGCTGCATTCAAAGTACCAGCGTTGCAGCCAATTAATAATCCGCCGGGGAACGTCATCTTCGGGAGTGAATTTAGACCTCCCTTTACAATTGCCCTAGCTCCGTAACTGATACGTTTTCCCCCTTCTATATATTGCTTGATTACAGGGTGATGCTTAAATCGCTGGAATTCCTCATAAGGGTTGAGATATGGATTTTTGTATGACAAATCAGCAATTAACCCGAGCGATATTTGATTCCCTTCAATGTGGTACAGAAAACCACCACTAGTAGCTGCGTAACTAGGTCCTGTCATCGGATAACCTGCTGTGTGAACAACGAGCCCTTTTTTATGCTTATCTTGGGGTATTTCCCATACTTCCTTTAAGCCAATGCCGTAGTGCTGTGGATCGCTATCCTTGTCCAGTTCGAATTTATCGATGATCTCCTTCCCAAGATGACCTCGGCAGCCTTCCGCAAGGACCGTATATTTAGCGTGGAATTCAAAACCGGGTTCGAAGGACGCTTTTTGCTCTCCATTCGCATCGACGCCCATGTTGCCGGTAGCAACACCTTTAACGCTGCCATCTTCGTTATAGAGGATTTCTGCTGCCGCGAATCCCGGGAAGACTTCTGCACCCAGTTGCGTTGCTTGTTCTGCTAACCAGCGACAAAGGTTTCCCAATGAAATTATATAGTTACCGTGATTGTGCATAGGCCGCGGTACAAGGAACCCCGGAAATCTAAAAGATGAAGCTTTATTATGAAGATAATAAACATCATCTCCGGTAACTTTCGTATTTAAAGGTGCACCCCTTTCTTGCCAATCGGGAAAGAGCTCTTCCAAAGCGGAAGGCTCAAAAACAGCACCCGACAAGATATGTGCGCCTACTTCTGACCCTTTCTCAAGGACACACACACTAAGTTCCTTGGCTTCATTCTGAGCCTTCTGCAGAAGTCTGCAGGCCGTTGATAAGCCTGCCGGCCCAGCGCCAATGATTACAACATCAACTTCCATGGATTCCCGCTGCATAAAATTATGCCTCTGTATAAATTTTAAATCCTGTCGATAAAAGAATTGTTAGCCGACTATAAAATTACGTAGAACCAGTCAGTTACGCTAGCAGCTATTATCCGTATTTCAATCTAAGAGAGCAAAATTGTCCATTGGAATAACTCAATCGAAAAGAAATATATCAACATCAGAAATTATTCTTTCCAGATGTGTTTATATTCCTAGCTTGGCTAACTGGCCTCAACGATTTATAGAGATATTGCAGTTAAAGATTTTCTTAATATAAGAGAGGTATTGGTCGGTTTGGAAAAAAGATAAAAGCTGCCGCAAAGCCACTAAATATGGCATCTTTGCCTCTTTATTTACACAATTTGTTACAGTTTTAATCGCACTGCGTCTGTATAATGCCGCATCTTTTTTTCTGGACACACAATATTATTTAGTTTGGCCTCAACAGCCTGTAATCTAAATACGGCTGCTTAGTGTTTTGTATAACATGTTATTACTTGAATCGGAGCCTTGGATGACGCGTAATTTCAACCGTAACTTTCTAAAAATTAGTGCCCTCAGTCTTGGGATTACGGTTGCCGGCCAAGTTACCGCGCAGCAAATTGACGATATGTCTAGTAATAATGACTCCTCGATCGTCTACAGAGCTTCATTTTTCGCAGAATTCTCACCAGTCAACGTCAATGACATGATCAATCGTATTCCAGGCATCAACATCGCTATGCAATTTCGTGGAGGCTCTAACAACCGGAGAGGTCTCGGACCTGGAGAAAACGAAATTCTCATCAATGGCCAACGTCAGACGGGGAAAAGCAATCAAGGCCGCAGTCAACTTGGCAGTATTTCCGCCGAACATGTGGATTACATCGAAATTATTCGCAGCACTTCCGAAGAAATGGATGTCCGTAGCGGTGGTCAAGTAGTCAATATCGTACTTCTTGACAGTGCGTCACGCTCAAACGTTACTGCTGAGGCCATCATGGAACGTTACCAAGATGGTACCGTCGAACCGGGTGCTAAGGTGTCCTGGGCTGGCCAGAACGAGGGATTTAACTATCTTTTTCGTATAGAGGCAGAGCCGCAGTATCAGAATCAAGTCGGTAAGGAATCCAGCCGTGATGCGGAGGGAAACCTTTTAGAAACTCGCTACGATGAGAGTGCCCGGGAGCGCACTGACTATCAAACCAGTTTCAATCTCGGCTATCAGTTCGAGAAGAGTTTCGTTCAATTTAACGGGTTATACGGGGGAGACTGCAACCCGGAAGATAAAGATCGCCTTATTAATCATTATATCGGTAACTCGTTTACCACACGCCAAGAACGCGAATTTATCGATCGTTGCAGAGACAACTGGGAAATGGGAGGGGACTACGAATACGAATTCAACAACGGCAGTAAGTATCGCTTCTTGTTTATCGTTAACAGTGGTCAATATGATTCTACTCGAGAGCGCTTCAACGTCTTCGCTAATCGCGATGAAAAGGATCTCTTCCTGTATAGCGAAGGGCGCGATCAAGAACGTATCTTTCGTACCTCTTACATCNTNCGTACCTCTTACACCTGNGATCCATTAATTAATCATGGCCTGGAATTAGGCGTGGAACGAGCAGANACTAGCAGAGACAGCGACCTGCGCCTTGGTATGGATGGTATTGGCNCCCCTTCAGTNAATCATGGCAATTTGATTCCGATTNCTATTGATAACTCCGACTCNACCGTGGAAGAAATGCGTTATGAAAATTTCCTAGTTCATAACTGGCGTGTCAGCAACAAAATTTCAGTTGAAAGCTCACTTACCTATGAAACTTCCACCATCAAACAAACTGGAGACGTCTTTAACGAACGAGATTTCGATTTCCTCCGCCCAAAAGTAGACTATCGTTATAACATTACCCAATCGACTCAATTAAGAGCAACAGTCGAAAAAAAGGTTTCCCAGTTAAGTTTCAGGGACTTTAGTGCTTCCTCAGATAGCCAAGACGACGATCAGAATACCCAAGCCGGTAATCCGGAAATAGCGCAAGAACAGTCTTGGGAATACTCGCTGAATCTCGAATATCGCCTTCCTAACGATCTAGGTGTACTCAATTCGGAACTTTATTACCGTGATATAGAAGACGTAATCGATCTTGTGAACGTTTCCACCGGCCCCGATGATCTTCGTTCCGCCAGGGGTAATATCGGTGACGCGTATCGCTATGGCGTGAGACTTGATGCAAGCACTCGGCTCGGTTTTCTAGGCTTACCCTCAGCTCTTTTGAACGTGAACTTGAGTGTGCAAGATTCCGAGGTAACAGACCCATTCCTTGGTACCAAGCGNCGTTTACGATTTAACTCTCGATGGTTTGGCAATAGTAGCTTCCGCCATGATATTACGCGNTGGGATCTTAGTTATGGTCTTAGTTATTTCAACTCCGATAATGATAGTGACGCTCGCAGACAAATTGACATTATCGATATAGAGCGAGAAATTCGCGACTACGGCCTTTCAATGTTTATCGAGAAAAAAGCCTTTAATGGCGTAACTTTCCGGTTCAATGTAAATAATGCTAATGATCCTCAGCGATGTCGCGAGCGCACTCGTTTCCTAGGCGCAACTGTGAATGGTATCGTGGAAGAGATTGAGGACTACTGCTCTGGCTATGGAGTGCAATATGCCCTCAATGCAAGCTACACCTTCTAGCGAGGATACTATTTAAACTAATGCTATTNAGAAATAGACGCCTAGAACTGAGGGGGTGAAGCGTCTCCTAAGAGTCAAACTTGTAGAAAAAGGAATATGGGTTAAGTCTTTTCATTTTCCTTATTTCGTAAAAATCATCATGTGCTGCCAAGGAAGGAAATCAAGGGTATCGGTCCAGTCTAAACCGAACACACTCATTTCTCTAACTACTTGCTCCTCGGTCATTTTGTGTAGTGGACGGATTGGCACTGAAGCATCTTCACCACGATATTCTAAAAGAAAAATTCTTCCACCNGGCCTCAGAGCATTGTAGAGACCGTCTATCATCTCGAAGGGATGTGAAAATTCGTGATAAGCATCGACCATGATAGCTGCATCAATCGAATTCGGAGGCAAATTGGGATTATCAATCTCGCCAAGAACTCCTTCAATATTATTAACACCGTCTTGGGTTTTCTGTCCTTCGATCAGCTGTAACATTTCTGGCTGTATATCGACCGCAAAAACCTTTCCGTCCGGAACTAGCTTGGCAATGCGGAAAGAGAAGTACCCAGAACCGGCGCCGATGTCCGCTACAACATCGTNTGGATTTAAACTCATATTGGCTACTACCTCATCGGGCATTTCCTCCTGGATGCGTCCGGGACGATTCAGCCATGCAGCTGCCTGGTGACCCATTACGAAAGAAATTTCCCTTCCCATGTAAAATTTGCCGATACCAGTAGTCCGTCTTTCTGGCGCTTCGACGTAACCTGGATGCTCNGCCGCTATTGAGCTTTCTGTAACACTCAACGAAAAACAGAACACGGATAAAGAAAGTAGGATGAGATTTTTATTCATTGTATTACTCTTTTAGAAATTAGATGCTGAACAGAGTCTCTGATTGTAATCCACATCAGAACATACAAGAAAGCTCGTATTAGATACTAACTCAAAAACTCAAATGANCAATCACNGATCGTAATAGTGAAATCTCAGCCAATTAAAAAGTAGTTTTCGCCCTGCAACCGATAGCATTACAAACCTATCTTTCAAGATGCTCCCAAAACTCCTTTTAGCNGCAAAAATTCTCTACATATTAAATACTTATGCTAGTATCTTCACTTTCCATAAAGACCTACTCAGATACTAGGAAGAACAAATGTCAAAAGTTCTGGAAGGAATAAGAGTACTGGATTTTGGCCGTTATATAGCTGGTCCATTCTGCGGAACGTTATTGGGTGACATGGGCGCCGAAGTCATTCGCGTCGAAAAAGTGGATGGGAGCGAAGACCGATTCCTATCACCTGTTACGAAAAATGGCGATGGCGCGATGTTCTTGCAACTTGCTCGCAATAAGCGAGGTATGACCCTAAATCCCATGAANATTGAGGGCCAAGAAATCGTGAAAAAGCTGGTAGCTACAGCCGATGTGGTGGTGGCGAATCTACCTCCGGAAACACTTAAGACGATGTCTCTTGACTATGAAAGCCTTTGCTCTAGCAAACCAGATATTATTCTTACAATGATATCTGCCTTTGGACGAGGCGGTCCTTATTCCAATCGAGTTGGATTTGATGGGCTCGGTCAGGCGATGTCCGGCAATATGTATATGTCTGGAACACCGGAACAACCAGTCAAAGCTTATGCTCCTTTTATAGATTTTGGGACAGCAAGCTTGGCAGCTTTCGGTACAATGGCAGCTCTTTATGAGCGTCAGAAAACCGGCAAAGGGCAAATAGTAGAAGGGTCTCTATTCAATACCGCACTAACCATGATGAATGGGACTGTAATTGAACAATCCGCAATAAAACCTAACCGAGTGGCAAGTCTGAACCGTGCACAAACCTCTGCTCCTGCTGATACATTTAAGACAAAGGATGGGTGGGTACTGGTGCAATCTGTTGGTGGTCCTCTTTTCAAACGTTGGGCTGACCTAATGGGAGAAGACCACTGGTTGGAAGATCCTCGCTTTAAAAGCGATATCACTCGCGGCGATAACGGTGAAGTTATTTCAGAAAGACTTGCCGAATGGTGTTCAGAGCGCACCTCAAAGGAAGTTCTTGACGCGATGGAAGAGGTCCGCCTACCGGCTGGCCCCGTTCTATCACCGCAAGAGGTACTTGAAGATCCCCATATTTCAGCGAAAGGGTTATTTCAGTCCATAGAATATCCAGGCCTGGACGCACCGGCTCCTGTCATGCAAACACCAGTAGAGCTATCTGAGACACCAGGTGAGATTCGTACACGAGCCCCTACGCTTGGCGAACATACTGACGAGATCATGCAAGAATTAGGTTATTCAGAATCGGATATACGGGANCTAAAGGAAAAGCGAGTCATATAGCTTATAGAGAATTTTTCTAATTCAGCTACCTACTGAGCTTGTTTGGAAAAGAAAAAACTGACGCTACAGCAATATTCANTTANAAGGCAGGGCGTAAACGATGATGCTGTTCTCACGCGGCAATCCAAGTTCACGAGGTCGGATGGTCAGCATACCAAGACCCGAACCTACGGCGATGTACTGTCTACCATCAACTGCATAAGAGATATTACCTCCGCCAATCTGAGCCCCAGTGGCAATGCTGTTCAANACTTCACCAGTCGCTAAATCAATAAACAATATATCGCCAGCGAGCGTGCCGCTAATTGCAAGCCCCCCTGCAGTAGTGGTTACCGCTGCGACGTTAGGATATTCAGTTTGATGTTTCCAGCGTACTTCGCCAGTTTCGACATCNACAGCTGTGATCCAACCAGACATATCTCCCTCACGACGAGCAGTGCCACCCATGTAGAGTTGTCCTGGAACAAACCTTACATCAGCAGCAGCCCTGAACCTGGAACAATAATCAATAGACGATGTAAGCAATATTTTCTCACCAGGATGGTAGGCTGGACTGCTCCATAGCACTCCACCAGTCACACCCGGGCAAGCTACAACCCCTTCCCTTGTTACCGGAATATCGGCATTAAGTATTGTAGTGATTGGGGTTTCATAGAGCGGCTCATGAGTTTGTTTATCTAACGTCCTCAGAACTCCATCCTTGCCGACCGTTGCTACCATATCGCGTGATACGCCATCTACTCCCGCTTTTAAGACCGGTGTCACCTGGGTTAGATCCCAATCATGATCATCATTGGGCACGATAGACCTGTACCACCTAAGTTCACCAGTGCGTATATCCAACGCTACGATACAGTTAGTGTAAAGATTATCACCTGGTCTTAAATAAGCTGGTAAATCGGGTGCTGGATTAGTGACNGCAACATAGACTTCTTCCAATTCCAGATCGAAACTAAGTGGGGTCCATACAGCTCCACCGCCTAACTTAATACCTTCTGGGTTTCCCCAACTACCACCGCCCCCTGCAGCAGCATCGGGTACGGTCATAAACTTCCAGATTAAATCTCCATCGGTTAGCGAGAAGGCAGCAAGCCATCCAGAGATCGCATTTTCACTACCGGCTGGTCCTATCAATATCATGTCTTCGAAGATAGTGGGAGGCATGGTAAACGTTTCTCCCAACCACGGATCGGCTACTTGGCGAGCCCATAGCAAATTACCATTAGCCGAATCCAGTGCAAACAAGTATCCGTCTGGCGTACCCCTAACCACGTAGCCATCTTTAATAGCCACTCCACGATTATTACCCCACACCATCCGATCTTTAGGAACCCAATCATGAGACCAAACTTCCTGACAGGTCGCAGCATTGATTGCAGCTGTGCGGGTTGCATCAGTTACATACATAGTTCCTTGGTAAACGATGGGACCAGTTTGGAGCGGTACCTGACTATTCATTTGGTAGGCACAAATCTGAACTAGGCTGTCCACGTTGGAAGTATTAATTTCATCAAGCGAAGAATAACGTATTCCCTTATAACTCTTGTTATGATGAAGCCATTCATTAGAATTACCATCAGCATTCAGCAATTCAATCATATCTGGGCCGATTCCCGTCGGTTCCATACCGTAAAGGCCTTCAATAAATGAAGTAGAAATATCAAGCAATTCATCGCCACGGGCAATAGGTATAGCTGCCAGATAATCGTATTCATTCCGGAGAGCTTCCGTCCCTTGCAAAACATTATTCAAACCTAGCATGTAAGAGAGGATATCCAGATTCTGATCTTCCGTTAAAAGATTATCCTGACGAGGTGGCATGGTTGTAGCAATTCGATTGTAAAGTTCAGCTACATTGGCTCCCAACATAGACCAGGTTTTTCGAAAGGTACTACCGATAAGAGCTGGTGCCGCGCCATCATCAAGCCCTGAACCATGACATAGGCCGCATTCTTGTTGATACANTACCGCACCCCGTTCAAATTGCTCCTCGGTATAAGAGCCAGTTGCCGGCGCTTCAGCAGACCACGCTGCTCCAGCCAGAATGCAACCTATCGCTAACGCAACCGTAATCACTAATCGTTTCATGCTAACAATGGGTTGAAATAACATATATGCACCGTGCAGAAAATATAGGAATACTTGAGATTAAAGTACTACCTGAGCTTTGAAAAGTAGATTTGCTCAAAATCCTTAGTTACCCTTAGATGATGAATCCATCCCAAGCGAGCGATACCATGGAAATGACAACCTCAAGACGGCAATTTCTACGATCCTCTAGNGCTTTATTGATAGGTGCTGCAGCCAGTACTNCTCAAGTCGCTAGAGCTCAGCAATATACAGCCAATCCAATCGAAGAGAATTATTGGACGCTGGTCAGGTCGAAATTTGCCTTTAGCGAAGCCTTAGTACCTATGAATGCTGCGAATTTGTGCCCCTCGTTTCGAGAAGTAGCAGAAACCGTGCAGACGCTTACCTATGATATCGATAGAGATTGTTCTTTTAACAACCGGGCGAAATTTGGCGACCTCTTGGAAAGTTCGCGCAATCTGGTTGCTGAACAATTAAATGTTAGTGCGGAAGAAATTGCTTTGGTCCGCAATACAAGTGAAGCAAATAACATTATTAATAACGGTATACAGCTAAATGAAGGCGACGAAGTCTTATTGTGGGACCAGAATCATCCCACTAATAATGTTGCCTGGGATGTTCGTGCAGCTAGATTTGGGATAGTTATAAACAGAGTTTCTTCCCCTGATAATCCAAAAACCAAGCAAGAACTTATTGATGCGTTTACATCGCAGTTCAATAGTCAAACCCGTGTTCTGTCTATTACCCATGTCTCAAATGTCAGTGGCATCAAACTACCCATTAAGGAAATCGTAA
This sequence comes from Gammaproteobacteria bacterium, assembly GCA_002712055.1. Taxonomy (GTDB): domain Bacteria; phylum Pseudomonadota; class Gammaproteobacteria; order Pseudomonadales; family Pseudohongiellaceae; genus UBA9145. Next base: position 12,707 of record PARV01000031.1, read on the forward strand.
AGGCTGCTCATGCGAAGGATATTTACGTCCATGTAGACGGAGCTCAGGTATGGGGAGCAATGTCGTTAGACCTAAAAGCCCTAGATGTCGACTCCTTCTCTGCCAGCGCCCATAAGTGGTATATGGGACCCAAGGAAGTNGGACTACTGTATGTAAAAGAACAGAATATTGGGCGTATCTGGCCCAATACAATAGCACCTGGTTGGGGGTCGACTGCGGAGACTACGCTGTCAGGCGCACGTAAATTTGAATCCCTTGGCCAAAGGGATGACGCTGCGCTCGCCGCCGTGGGCNTTGCCGCCACTCAGCACAATAACATCGGGACACAACGCATCCAGCACAGGGTCGTACAGTTAGCGCAACGATTGAAGATAGGCATCTCAGAATTAGGGCTGGAATTAGTAACACCAATGGATGCTGAACTTAGCTTTGGTGTATGCATTACCAGAGCTCCTAACAACGGAGGANGCAATATTTCAAATAGGCTCTATACCGAGCACGGCATTGCTGCTGCTGCAACCGGNGGTGTCCGACTTTGCCCAACCATCTATAACTCGCCAGAACATATAGATCGGGCAATCGCCGGTATGAGGGAGATCATGATTTAGGCTTAATCACCATGATTCAAATTTAGCTTTAGTATTTAAAGGCAACTTAACTTATTTAGCCTGACCGCCCTAAGGAGGTCCAAATGAATACAAAATTCGCTTTCGTTCTTATATTAGTTTTGACATCTGTCACCTTTAGCAAACTTAAAACTAGCANCGACGCTGCCGAAGTCGGCTATGAGATGGAAGGCGTACAAACTGCTAATAGGATTCCAACAGATATAAATATGGATTCCCTTGCCCGGCTACCACAANTACAAAGGGAGGNGTTAGACGTTATAGGCCGCGAAGCCTTCGATACTTATGTTAGTCCCGGCACTGGCTACGAAACAGGATTACGGGGACCAATAGGAATGTGGATGCACAGNCCTGTATTGGCAGAGGCGCTGTTTGACGTGAGACAACGTGTTCGATACGGCACAGAAAAAGACCAGCGCTTAACCGAATTAATAATTATTTCAACAGCTCGAGAAATTAGTAATCAATACGAGTATTCGGCTCACGAACCACTAGCGAGATCAGCTGGTCTAGAGCAAAACATTATCGATCTAGTGCGATTCCGCAGACCGCTTGAGGATTTACCACCGATAGAAGGTTTCGGAGAGATCGAACACACCTTAATTCAATTTACTCGCGAACTAATAAGCGAAGATAAAGTTAGCTCTCAGACCTTCGCCAAAGCAATTGAATTATTTGGTAACGAAGGTGTTGTGGATATTACTGGGTTAATCGGCTACTACAATTTCGTTGCCATAACTTTGAAAGCTTTCGATGTGCAAAGACCGGTAGGCAGTGAACTCCTTTTACCGATNCGTGATAGCGCGTTATAAAAAGGAGTTATAANNATGGAGCGGACTATGGCCCTTAGTCGAACGCAGCAGGTCTACNGATTTTAGCCTCTTCTCAAGAACCATTATTATTAGAAGGCGACTGGAAAAACTTTCTTGTGATGCTATTAAGTGGTAGGGAAATCCACTTCATTGCGGCTCTTGTTCCTGGCGCCTTTGTTCCAGAGCACGAGCCGTCTCTTCATCCTGACGGAGATAACCGTAAAGAATCTCTTCTGAATATTCCTGGCACTTGAACTCAACAAGACGCATGTCGCGATCAATTCGTCGATAAAGAGGCAGGGATATTGTCCAGGGGCGGGNATATACTTCNGGGTCATCGATCATAGCTTCATACCAAATCGTATTTGGCCCGATTGGAGTAAGTCGCTCGGTAACTTTCAGCGCTTCGCTATGATGATTACCGGAATGGTCTAGCCAGGTCCAATCATATTGGTCGGTAGTTGTGATAACCAACGTCTGGCCTTCCCAATGACCAAGATTATGACCCATAACTGTGAGAATTGGCGCCTCATAATCCGGTCGATTCATAAATACATTCCGTGTGGAACTAGCAAACTGATAAGCAAAAAGTATATTTTGGTCAGTTTGGAAAATCTGGAACGGATATGGCATGTAGTTTGCGCGTGGGATCCCAGGCATATAACAACGTACCACCGGATCAAGCTCTAACCAANTAGCTTGATTCTCTTGTTTCTTAGCTAGGCCTGCANCTGTATAAGGAATCTCATCCCCTTCAACGACCCCTACACCCCCCGGTATAGCTCCAATCGCTCCTAATTGCCACATCGGCCCTGCCCTAGAAGAGTGGGTTTCCAAATCCCAATAGGCGGTACCCATAGCCTGCCAGATACCATTAATATCCGGATTTCCCCAAGCATCACGTGACGCAATATAATCGGTGGGTTGTGCAGCAACACTGTGGATTGAAAGGATAGCCAACCATCCTAGGGCTAACAAAAATGAGCGAAATGCAATTTTCAACGGCAAATTCCTTGTGGTATTTCTTCTTAAGTGATTATACCCAGCAGACCATCAATTTCTATCGTCCCATGTTCTCGAAAACCATCAGAACACTGGAATTTAAAAGTGCTATTCTCGTATACTTTCTGGAATAAGTCCCTAGGTATTAATTATGAAAAATAAAGTTATTGCGTTTGGCCTAGTTTTTATTTCGACTTTAAGAAAATTCCAGCAGTACGCGCATAGCATACTNCCGACATTACTTCTAAAGCGTATAAGTCTTCTATTAACTAAGCCTAGTCTCTCGATCGGATTATTTGTTATTTCCTTATTCGGAGCTAGTGCTCAAGACGATGTAAAAAGAACACCATGGGGCAAACCCGATTTAAATGGTTACTGGGACTATCACCATCTGACTCCCCTGCAACGACCTGAAAGATTTGCAGGAATAGCTGTAATGAACGAAGAGCAAGCCAAAGATTGGGAAGATAACGCCTATAATCGAGAAGCCGAAAATCGGGGCCGCAGCAATCCAAACGTTAATTATGTAGGTGTAGATCTCTGGCACGAAGAAGCTTTCGCAGAATGGGAAACTGACGATCACCGAACTTCGCTAATTACCGACCCACCTGACGGGCGTTTGCCGGCCATGCGGGAAAGCCGTCAGGCTGAATTAAGAGCTAGAGCCCGCTACCGCGGATACTCGCGTGGCCCGGAAGACAGGACAATGCAAGAACGCTGTATCTGGTCCCCTCAATCAGTGCCACCTATAAAAACTCTTATCGAGAATGCCATGTTGCAATTGGTATTAACCGAAGAGTTTGCAGTCATCCAGACAGAACGTCTTCATGATTCGAGGGTAATACCACTTGATAATCGCCCACCATTATCAAGTGAAGTTAAGCAATACTACGGCAGCAGCACAGGTTACTGGGACAATGACACTCTAGTGATCGAGACTACCGGTATTCATCCGTCTTACAGTTATCAAGGCTCAAGCCCGGACATGAAAGTGATTGAACGTTTAACGTTGAAGCCTGACAACCGAATTTGGTACGAATACACCATCGATGATCCGAACACTTGGGACCAACCGTGGACAGCTGCGTTTCATTGGAAGAATCATGCGGGGCCCACATTCGAGTTCGCCTGCCATGAATTCAATTACGGCTTAACCGGTATCCTTAGCGGGGCCCGCGCTGATGAATACCGGGAATTGACTGGCGAGGATTACGGCCGCCCCGTAGTGGAAGCAGAATACCGTTAAATACCTGCCTAAAGGTCTTCAAGAAAGTCTAATATAGCCTGATTCGTCTCTTCTGGTGCTTCCTGCTGAACCCAGTGACCGATCTGCGGTATCAAGACGACACCCCTAAGATCATCTACCACCCTACCCATAGAGCTTGTCAGAGCGTCCTGGGTAGCGCCGGCTATCACAGAGTCTCGCTCACCCGCAATGAATAGAGTGGGTACTTTGACTTTTACTTCTTGTAGGTGCTCAGTAATTTCCCAATTACGATGAAAATTTCGGTAATAATTGACACCACCACGAAAGCCTGCCATTTCAAATTGATTAACCACGTAATCTAGATCCTCCTGAGCAAGCCAGTCCGGCAGACCTATGGGAGCGCCAAGTCGCCCGATCCAGCCTCCAGCAGAGCGCTTGGGGTCGGTAATGGCCGGCGCCTCCCTTGGCGAACGGGGCGAAAGATATAAGCGACTAATCAGCCCTCGTGGATCGCTATCATATTCAGCTTCCGCAACTCCACCTAGCTCATTGTGATAGAGAATGTAGAAAAAATTATCTTCAAATGTTTCGTCCCAACCCTCCATCGGCGAGCGAGGTGCGCGCCCGCCATAAGGCACACTCATTGCAATTAGCGCACTGAACCGATCCGGATGCAGCAACACAGTATTCCAAGCAACGATAGATCCCCAGTCATGGCCAGCCATAATGGCACTCTCCTCGCCTAGAGCATCGAGCACGCCCACCATATCATTGGCTAATTGAACTATATCGTAATCCTCCACACGTGGTGGTTTATCGGTTTCACCATAACCTCGCATATCGGGTGCTACTACCCGATATCCAGCTTCAGCAAAAAAAGTAAGCTGGTGCCGCCATGAATACCAGGACTCCGGCCATCCATGTGCCAGCAATAATAGTGGGCCTGAGTCCCCCGCTTCAGCAATTCGCATTCGCAAGTCATTAGCTTCGATAAAGCGGAAAGTGACACCGTCTACTGGGGATGGGCTAATCATGGTGTTATTCCCCCGTTGCGCGTAAATTGATACGGAAAAGCTTAAGAAAAAAAAAGTGGCAATAGATACTGAAACTAGCTTATTTATAGAAGTATTCATATGAATGGTTCCCTATTCGCAGGCGGTAAGACTATCACGGGCATAGTTGACTTCACCATCTCAGGGAGGTTGAATAAATTAGGTTAGACATAAGAGTGAAAAAATAATGAATATGAATCGTCGGGGATTTCTTCAATTTACCTCTCTGGGTAGCGTACTCCTATCTAACGCCGCTGTGCTAGGACAACAATCTACCGTTGATGCCAATACTCAGTTCGGCCGAATTCGCGGTATAAAAGCCGGTGAAGTCAATATTTTCAAAGGAGTTCCTTACGGTGCCAACACGGCAGGTGAAAACCGTTTCATGCCGCCAAAAGATCCGACTCCATGGCGAGAATATAAAGAAGCCTTCGCCTACGGACCAGCAGCGCCCCAAAGCGATCCCGCGACAGGTCGCCAACAGGATGGGTATGAAAGTGAAGACTGCTTGGTACTGAATATATGGACCCGTGGTAAGAATGATGGAGGTAAACGGCCGGTTATGTTTTGGTGTCACGGCGGCGGTTTCCGAACTCTATCTGGCTCGTCCCCTCGCTATGACGGCACGAACCTCGTAATGCGCGGTGACGTGGTGGTGGTCACCATCAACCACCGCCTAAATATGATGGGGTTTACCCATTTTGGAGACATGGGCCACAACCAATTCGAATCGTCCGGAACGATTGGTATGCAGGATATTGTCCATGCTTTGGAGTGGGTACAGAACAATATCGAACAGTTCGGTGGAGATCCGAATCGGGTAATGATCTTCGGTGAATCCGGAGGTGGGCGTAAGGTAGCCACTCTGCTAGGTATGCCTAGTGCCAAAGGCCTGTTTCACACAGCTGTCATCGAGAGCGGAGCCACCCTGCGCCTACCCGATCGCGAGCGCGCGAACTACCTGGCCGAGCAGGTGTTAGAAGAGCTAGATCTCACCAAAACCAACTTACCTCAGATTCAGCAAATTCCGTTGAATCAAATCATGGCAGCCTATCATGCCGTTGTTGCTCGCAATACATCCACCGATGCCGGTGGCACCTTCGCTCCTACTATGGATGGCGTTGTACTCCCCTATCACCCGTTCTGGCCTTCTGCTTCGCCAGTGAATCCAGAGATACCGGTAATCGTTGGAGCCAACCGGACCGAAATGACCTATTTTGCAGATGATGCCGCCTTCAGCCTGGACGAAACCAACATGCGTCAACGCGTAGCTGAAATTGTTGGACCAGACAATCTGGAAGCGGTAGTTAATGTCTATCGCCAGCAGAACCCTGGTGCCTCCTCGTCTGAAATCTTTTTCCTTATTTCTAGCGACTCACGCTACGTCATGCAGTCAATAACCATTGCTGAAAGACGTGCAGCGCTTAATGCTGGACCCACCTATCTTTATTACCTGACATGGGAAACTGCGGAAACCGGGCGGGGCGCCTTGAGTCCGCATACCCTCGACATTCCATTTATCTTCGATAATGTACGGGACCATCCATTAACAAGCGGCAGTGATACGGCTATTGCACTTGCAGATAAGATAAGCGATACCATAATAGAGTTCGCACACAGCGGAAATCCCAATGTAGGCAAATTACCGCAGTGGCAACCTTATAATGCCGAGACTCGGGCAACCATGGTATGGAATGACATTAGCCAATTGCTGATTGATCCCATCTCAGAGCAACGGCAAGTCATGCAACCAATTCTGAATCTATAAAAAGAATTACAACGGAGGAAATAGTGACTGAAGTTTATGATGTGTCCTATATAGAACGGACCCGCGACTACTATCGCGCCCAGGGTTATGAAAAAGATTATGTGTGGGCACACAACATCAACACGCCATTTACCCTCCTATCCAAACCATTAAACAAATGCAATATCGGTGTGATAGTTACTGCTATGCCAGACACTGAGGAAGGCCGCACGCATCGGCGAGTATATTCCACGTTAAGCACCCCAATACCCAAAACCATGTATACCAGTGAGCTGTCTTGGCACCAATCTGTTACGCATACCCAAGATATTTGCTCATTCCTGCCGCTAGAGCAGCTTAATAGCTTGGCCACTGAAGGCGAGATTGGGAGTGTTGCGCACCAGTTTTATTCTGTGCCGACGGAATACAGCCAACGCAATACCATCGAGAAGGATGCTCCCGATGTACTTAATCGTTGTCACACGGATGAAATCGATGTGGCCATACTAGTGCCCTTGTGACCTGTTTGTCACCAGACCGTGAGTCTGATTGCGAGACACCTAGAAGCCAACGGTATCCCTACCCTTATAATCGGCTCGGCCATCGATGTTGTCGAACACTGCGGTGTCCCCCGCTACCTGCATTCTGATTTCCCATTAGGTAACCCCTGCGGAAAACCTTATGACAAAGACATGCAACGCAGCATCATTAATCAAGGAGTCGCCATGCTCCACACAGTCACTAAACCTAACTCTAGCGAACGGACTCCATATGAATGGGGAGAAAATAGCTGGAGAGACGACTACTCTAAGGTGGACGATAGCAATCGGGAAGAGTTGTCCCGCAGAGGCGAAAATCGCCGCAAGCGGCAGCTGGCCGAAAAAGCAGCCGGACTGACCCGCTCCTCCATGATAGCGGATGGGTAAATAAGCACTAAAGGATTGAAATCCCGAGCTATTTGACAGTTAATAGGCATAATCAAAACGACAACAGCCCTTATGAGGTTATAACAATGAAAATACTAAAGCTCGCTTTAGCTTACTTATTCTCAATTATCTGGCTACTACCATCACAAGCCCAGGATGTGCGTATGTACAATACGGTCAAGGCCAAACTGGCTGCAGGTGGCCAGGTGGTTGGCGGCACCGTAGATACTCCTGACCCTGAAATATACTGTGCCATGGCCAATTCAGGCTTTGATTTTATTTGGATTGAGATGCAACACAGTTCTCTAAATTATACTGACGTAGCCCGCATGATTTGGGCATGTCGGGACGCACCGGCCGTACCTTTCATTCGTATTCCGGATGCAACTGAAGGCGACATCCAGAAAGCAACTGATATTGGGGCTCTAGGTCTAATAGTACCTATGGTGGATACCGCAGAGAAAATGGCAAACGCGGTCAAATTCGCTAAGTACCCGCCAGAAGGTCGCCGCAGTCAAGGTGGCGGCCAGTATGGGCGGCTCTGGGGTCGCGACTACCGTCAAACTTGGAACGACAACTTGATGGTTATAGCCATGATCGAAACTCTGGAAGGTACCGCCGCTGCAGATGAGATAGCCGGCGTTGAGGGCGTCGATGTAGTGTTCGCCGCTAGCGGTGACCTGGGTAGTTTCAGTGGAAAGCGCCAAGGAGAACCTGAATATGAAATGCTGATCGACCGCATCAAAGGAGAAACCGAGTCCGCTGGAAAATTTGTAGGTGGCCCTTCGGCATGGATGACCGATCGAGAAGGCTACCACTTCTTCCAGGCACCTAGCACTGGTAGTTTGATCCGAATTGGAGCTCGCGTTACTTTGGAACAAGCAGATCCCTGCCGATTCTTGCCATCAGGTGCAACTCCGGTAGCAGGAGAAAATCCCTGCCCTTAATTAGTAAGGATAAATAAAAAAGGCCAGCATTCGCTGGCCTTTCTCACCTCGGTTTACGAGTCTACTCTCCAGGCACCCGATTTCCGGCAATCCATACGCTTTCTATTGAATGAGAGTTGCGAATATCTTCCGCCGGATTTTCAGTGAGAACGGAAAAATCACCCCATTTACCCGGCTCCAATGTGCCAATATCACCCATACCAATACATTCCGCGGCGATACCAGTGGAAGATCTAATAGCGTCAAGAGGCGACATACCAGCATCAACCATCATATGCATTTCCATATGCTCGAAATAACCCTGGAATCTCGCTGGGGGCCCTGTATCGGTCCCCATGGCAATTCTTACCCCAGAATCGTACAAAGTACCTACGTTAGCCATTGCTGTTGGTAATTGTGTTTTGTAGGTTTGCGCCGAGCGACTTCCAGCTATCCGAGACATGCGCTCCGGAGTGGACAGTTCTTCGATTATGGAGGGTTCAACTTCCTTTCGAAAATAAGGATCTGAAAAGAAGTCTGGAACACTCTCATACACGAAAGTAGACACCTCACGCGTCAGCGTTGGGATATAACAAACGTCTTTCTCCGTAACCATGCTGACAAATTCCTGATCTACCGCAAGATCGCGAACACTATGAGCGATAATGTCAGCGTTTGTTTCCAACATGAATTTTGCGTCATCCAGATAATAGAGATGTACGGCAACTGGTAAGCGCCGAGTGTGGGCTTGATCGACTAACGCTTCAAAAAACGATCTTGGCATTTTTTGACTGACGCCAAGGTTGTCATCGATACGTACTTTGATGAAATTCGCACCCATATCGGCATTGCGATTAACCTCTTCGCGGATTGCTGCTTCACTGTCACCCACTACTACGCTGCCCGCTACGTAGATACGAGCACGATCCAAGTCGCTATCGTACTGCTCGTTACGTAACGTAAAACCTTGATCTCCATCCCCGCCCAGGCTATTGACGGCAGTTACGCCATAGCGGGCATACAGACCAAGCTGCCTCAGTAGGTTATCAGTGCTATATCCCCCGTTGCCATTAAGCCCTACGGTAGCACCCACATGCCCATGGGCATTGACCATGCCCGGCATGATGTACTTGCCAGACACATCGACTATGTCGGCACCTTCAGGAATGGTTACCGCACTGCGCGGGCCCACCGTACGTATTCGACCATCGGTGATTACCAGTGCACCGTCAGCAAGCGGCTCGGCATCGGTGCCATCGATTACAGTGGCTCCGACAAAGGCGATGGTGCCATCATTGCCAAAGGCTGGGTATAGAAAAGAGAGAGAACCGAATAATACAAATAAGGAAATTATTGTTCTTTTCATGAATTGCTCCTCCGAACGGTCATTTCAGAGGATTTATGGACATAATGCAACCGTAATACTGGCTAGATTGATAGATAGGCGTGAGCAAGAACGCTAAAATCCAGGCGGTTCAATCCTTAACAACAGCTATCAAAAGAATAGCCTACAACATATGAAGTAATATAAAACACCCGCAAATGAGGGGTTCTTCCTTAACTTTCCTCAAAGATCTATCCCCAGGTCTTTCGCCTTACCAGTTATTCCTTAGTTCCCGTAATTTAAGGAATACTGCTTGCGGATCAGGGTTATCGGTCATGTCTGGAAATTCCGCCTGCAGCATAGCTATCACGGTTGGATTCTGTAACCTAAAAAATGTATTAATCTCTTTCTCCAAGGCAATTGTAGAGACTAGAGCCTCATCCGGGTTCTGATCCTTAATTTCGTCCAGTAAAGATTTGGCGCTACTGTTATCAGGTTCTCGGTCCAGAGTAAATTCCAGGTTATTGCTGATGTAATCGTGACCTGGATATATTTTAGTGGTATCCGCCAATTTCGAAAGTTGGCTAGCGAAAGTTTCGTAAAGTTCTTTAGGGTGCCCGCCATTGTGGCAATTACCTGCTCCCGCATTGAACAAGGTATCTCCACTAAACAAGCCGGGTTCATCCGTCTGCGACAGTAAACAAATATGAGACATTGTGTGACCCGGCGTGTCCAATGCCAGTAATTCTACCGTCTTACCTACCTTAACCACGTCTCCTGCAAATAAACCCACATCCATGTCAGGAATAGTGTTAGCAGCATTTTGGTGAGCCAATAGCTTCGCGCCTGTGGCTGCGATTACCTGCTTGTTACCCCCTGTGTGATCTCCATGTTCGTGGGTGTTAAGGACCTGTTTTATGGTCCAGCCATTTTCTTCTGCGGCAAGAAGACACTTCTGGTGGTCCAGGGGATCAATCGCCAAGGCTTCGCCAGTTTCTGGGCATACCACTAGGTAATTAAAATTACGATAAGCGTTACCTGTCCAGATTTGTTCGACAATCATGGGTACTCCTCTATGTCTCAACCTCAGTTTTAAAACCCGTGCTTCTATCTAACATTTCTAATTCAAAAAGTACTAGCGATTGGCGGTTACCTTGGGATGTGCATATAACCACTCAACAACTTGCTGGCTAAAAGTGTCTGATAGCGCCGGTATATGGGATCCTCCATCTATAGTCCATAACTCACTTGATCCACCTGCCCTACAGCTTTGAGCGAATAGTAATACCGCTGATTCATGGCCAGGAATTCCCGAATCAAGATCTCTGATTTCCCGTTCAGCTCCTTCGGAAACACAACCATTATAAGACGCCCATTGGGAAACACTCTCTAATGCTCCTGGATAAGGATTGTTCAGATTCTGACCTCCCTCATAACTAATTGTGCTATCTGCAGAACCATGTATTTGCAATACATGAACTGGGTTATCCGGAGCGTCTCTTTCATCAATATGGCTTGCTCCAGCCAAGCTTACAAGGGCAGCGATAATATCGGAGTGTTCATAAGCGGCTTGATATGACATAAACCCCCCGTTTGAATGTCCGATTAGGTAGACTCGATTAGAATCTACATTATAGTCAGACTTAATTTCATTGATGATATTTAGTACATAAGAAACATCATCTACGTTTGTGTTTGAAAAATCGCAGCAGGCTGGAGTGGCATTCCAAAAGCGACTTTGATTGGCGCTTGAAGGTGTTCCATCAGGAGCTATAAAAATAAAACCATAGCGCTCTGCCAGTCGGCTGAATCCCATATAAGCATCCTGACGGGCACCGCTAGAACCAAACCCATGGAGTAAAATAATTAAGGGGGTAGCAGTGTTTTCACTATAGGTCGAGGGGATAGTTAGAGGTAACTCTCCACGTCCTAAGTCCAAAGACTGAGCAATAGAAGTATTCACTGCAAAAAAACAGAAGCAACAGGTAAATAAGATTTTAAATTTTGTCATTTGGGATTCCCTTTTTTAATTAGCCGATGAGTTTTTTAGTTAATGAATATAAAGCCAAAAATCAGGCTTACTCTATCCTTAAGTCCTATAGCTAAGTTTAACGCCCCTAAGAATCTGTATATTACTCATCAATTTGTATATATATCAATAATTTAACTATATTTTTTGTCTGGCCCCTGCTGATAACCAGGTTTGTGCCTGATCCGACAATGAATCCTCAGGATAAGTGTTAGTATACCTTATTATTTGTTAGTCCAACTTTCCCGCCATGTTATTAACATTATCTCAGCACTACTCTAGGGAACCTTTTTTTATTTAGTTACGCTCTCACTACCTTTGTATTATTAATTTGCTCAAACGATGTGTTATTTTAGGGAAAAATCAAACTAAGATAGGTGGAAAATATGAGCAGAGAAAAAGCAATGGAGTTTTTTAAGGCATGTGAAGAAGGAAAAGGTTGGCAGGGCTGTAAAGAGTTTTGCTCTGATAACGCTAGCTTTTCCGCTCAAGCTGAGCCCTTAAAAGATATTACCACTCTAGAAGGCTACGCTGACTGGATGAGTGATATATATACCCCAATGCCAAATGCAAGTTACGAGATCAAATCAATTTCTACGAATGAAGATTCAAGTCACGTAAGTGTGTTTGCTGTATTTACAGGAACTCATTCTGAAGAAGGTGGTCCAGTACCTCCGACTGGTAAGAGCTTAAGAACTGACTATGTATACGTCATGGAATTTTCAGAAGACAAAATTAGTCATCTGACCAAAATTTGGAATTCAGAGACAGCATTTAAGCAAGTTGGCTGGCAGTAATAAACTGTGTCTGTGAAACTGGTCTTTCTCCTGTTTACTGGGCAAGCATGGAAAATTACTTACAAATAAAAGGTAATTTTTTTAAGGTATCTACATTTACCATATAACTACCGTTAGTATTATTTTGGAATTCAATAATTTATGTATCCAGGCAAGTATGCATTAGAAAACTCTCATCATGCTGCAATCATTATGGCAGAAACTGGTGAATCGGTGTCCTATGCTGAACTTGAGTCACGCTCCAATCAACTTGCGCATCTCCTTAGAAAGCATGGACTCAGGCGGCTGGACCACTATGCCATATTTATGGAGAACAACATTAGATTT
>PARV01000032.1 GCA_002712055.1 Gammaproteobacteria bacterium
GCATATGCCTGGCGTTTGGATTGGGTGGTGTATAGCAGATCGGAGCCAACTGTCTGTGGACCATGTATTATGTCCAGGCCACGATTCGTGCCATCGTCGCCATACCAGGCTGAAGTCTGCAAAACAAGAGCTCCAGGATTATCTACTCCAGAGTTTCGTGCACAGGCTGGAGCCGGAGCGGGGTCATAGGTCATACAAGAGTCCCTGGCAGTAAACAGCTCCACCATAGGGCGTCCGGAGAAGGCCAGTGTCGATGCATTTATCCCTGCTAAAAAGGGAGCTCCGATTGCGCCGGCCGCGCCCGCAGATAAAGCGGTGTTGTCAACGTAAGGGTTGGTCATCCGTGCTTCACCCACTGAAGAGTAGAAGTCACCGCGTTGGTCTATTTTTGCATCGTAAGAGAATATGCCTGAAGTAAAGGAGAGCGAATCGTTAACATCATAGAACGCCTGTAACTCATGAGATACATATCTTGCCTCATGGTTCACGTAAAACTGCCGGTCGTGATACATACTGGCTGTGTTGTCGTCATCCGTAATTCGCTTNTAAGTTAATGTGTTAAGTCCGCCCAGATATTTAACTTCGAGTCTATCGTTAANGGTCCACGCTGCATTGAACTGNGTTCCTTCCTGCTCAAAAGTTTCATTATTAAGCCCGTTNGTTGCCGCACACAGGTCGTCTCCATCTATGTCACCGGGGAAAACGCAGTCGTTATATCTTTGTGCGCTTGCGGCNGAGGTGGAATTAAATCCATCAAGAGAAGCAGCTGCGTTCTGTGCGCCATTGAAATCACCGAAATCGATACCTGGCCTTACCCGCTGCGCTTGTCGCATCGCACCAGTTACAGGATCTCTAAAACTATGAATGGGTTGGCTCTGATCGTACCAGGTATTGGTGTCGTAACTCGCTTGTGCAGTATTGCTGGTATCAATAAAGCGGTAGCCCGGAACCAGCGAAGTTGTGTTGCGGCTTCCTNCTCCGTCTTCGTTGAGTACCACTAAACCGCCTCCATTGGCACCGCCAAAGGGACGATCAATCACCATGAAATTTTGCCGAAGGTTAACTTCTATGTCTTCTGTCGGTTCCCATTTAAACTGTATAGCGGCATTTTCTGTTCCNAGACCGTCAAGGTCTTTTCCGGATCCTAATTCTTCGACAACGCCATCACGATTTCNAGCGCTAAAGTTAATCCTGGTTGAAAATTGATCATTCAGAGGNATATTCATCATTCCATACCATTCATCGGTACCGTAGTTTCCGACGATGGATTTTAGGGAATAATCAAATTCCTGGGAGGGTTCGTTGTANAGGATATTTATAGCACCACCAACGGCATTTCGGCCGTATAACGTTCCCTGAGGNCCACGNAATATTTCTACTCGCTCNACATCCCAGAAAGTNGCAGCTGTTGCGGTCAGCAGGTCTTCAGAGTAGATGCCATTCATGTAGGTAGAAATACCTGGATCTCCGCCCAATGCCCGAAAGTTACGACCTACTCCCCTAACNGTGGCATCGTAAGGTTGGATGGTTGTTGCAGGGATAAAGTTTTGTAGGTCTTCCTGGTTTCTAATACCAAAATCTTCCANATTTTCAGATGTCAGGGCTGTAATGGAAATAGAGGTATCTTGTACCGAGGCTTCTCGCCGTTCAGCGGTTACAATTACTTCTTCGATCCCGCGCCCAGGCCCGTCTTCTTGTTCTTGGCCTATTACCAGTGAAGGNGCGTAGATAGCACACATTAAGGCTGTATAACCGATTCTGTGCTTAAACACCGTTTTTCTTTTGTTCATTACGAATCTTCTCCCACGGGCTTTATTAAAAAATATCTTATTATAATTGTTCCATTACAGAACTAAGTAACGCGAGTGTTCAACGGGTATCAGGTTGGATTTAAGTTATTTTTAGAACGGAAAAAAAACAGCTAAAAACTAATTTTACGCAGCCTCACTTGTCCCCCACCGAACGAGCGCTCAGGCAATGCAGACTAACTCGTTGAGACGAAAGTATCAATAGGAGCGGTAAAACGAATGTTCCAACAATAAACAGTTGAAACCGCTAGGGTTTTCTCGGAAAAATAGGTCCCTGGTGATAAATGTCAGGTTTCGAGGACTATGGCGAAGAAATGGTAATCTGGTTTAGCAGTACTTCGTTGGTTGCCAGTTCTTCAGAACCGTCCGGGAATTCGTTTATTTGCAATATGAAGGCAAGGATATCCGCATAGGTGTTGGCAGACAGACCACCTGGTTGATCAGTAGGCATTTCCGATCTCATTTTAGTGAATAACTCCCCGACNGACTTTCCTTCCCAGATAAACATGAAGGCCATACCGCGCAGGCTCGGAGAATTGCTGTTACCCCGCAAATCCGCAGAGTGGCAGGAAGCACAACGAGCAGNATATTGTTCAGCTCCTCGTTCTGCTTGAGTAAGGGTGTAAATACCATCACTGATCGAGTTAAGAGGCTGTGAGTAACCTACCGATAGAGGGAAAGTTAATATAACCAACAGACACAGGCCCGCAGTTTTTTTTACGTTAATGTTTATCATTCCGGAAGTGCAAATACGTGAATAGAGTTCCCGTTTCTGGGACGCGTTAGTTCTGGAGTCAGGTCTCGGGGCAGCATCCCTGACCAACTTGCACCACCAACGCCCGCTGGCAGAGCAATATACTGCTTGTCATCTATCATATAGGAAATGGGGAAACCCTGAGCTGAGGTAGTTACCCTGGTTTGCCAGAGTTTTTCACCCGTCTCGGCATTGAAAGCGTACATATACCGATTCCAGTCACCAACGAACACCAGGTTACCCGCGGTGGTTAAGGCAGCGGTGT
Source organism: Gammaproteobacteria bacterium (assembly GCA_002712055.1). Taxonomy (GTDB): domain Bacteria; phylum Pseudomonadota; class Gammaproteobacteria; order Pseudomonadales; family Pseudohongiellaceae; genus UBA9145. The sequence goes on from PARV01000032.1 coordinate 2,828, forward strand.
TAATCGGTGCACGTTGACGATAACGCCACTTGACCTCGGCGCTCGGAATATCCAGTACCAGCAACTCACCTAGATTTCCACCGGAATCTGGATGAGGGTAGTTAATACGTCGTACGGGACCGGCGCCACCACCACCTAACACTTGCTCTGTGGGACCAAAGGTGGCGAGCTCGCAATTCAGTGTNATCGGNATATAAAGNGCACTAGTTTGAGGTGAATATGCCATCGCGCGCCAGCTCTTAAAACCGGAAGTGCTTGGGCACATATCAATCTGCTGGCCGATGCGGGGTATCATCCCGTCACGATAAGTGATGTTGCCACTAGTCGGGTTAACATTGAGGATAGTCTGGTAGCCCATGTCCGTGGCTTTGATTAACTCACCTGTCTCTCGATCGAGCTGCCAGAGAATAGCTAGTTTACCCATCTTAAAAATAGATTCGCGTCCATCCACATCAATNAGNACTGTTTCGAATACTTCATCCATATCATGGGTTTCACCGGGTAGATGCTGGTAATACCAATTCAATTCACCAGTGTTTGGATTCAGCGCCAATGTGGAATTTGTATACAGAGCATCGCCATCGGTCCCACGTACCGCCCGAGCCCAGGGCTTAGCCTGAGCCGTACCGTAATAGACCAAATTCTTTTCCCTGTCGTAGCTACCTGCCTGCCATGAATCAGAACCAGCNCGGAAGCGTAGCGCTAAATTTCCCCAGGTATCGCCTCCAGGAGTACCTGGAGCAGCCACTGTCGCAAAGCGCCATAATTCCTCGCCGCTTAACGGGTCGTGACCGGTGATAAAACACACATCATCTTTATAGCGGTCGCAACCGGTAATGCCAGTGACCAGCACACCATTGGCAATGATGGGTCCGGCGGTATAGTAATAACCTAAAGCAGGGTCGGCGGTTTGGGTTTCCCAAACTAGTAAACCAGTGCGGGCATCGATGGCAACAATGCTGGCATTTTCAGTAGCCATATAAATCAGCTCATTAAAGATCGCGATATTTTTCTGTACACCTCTGCCTACGCCAGCATAGGCAGAGGCTGGCATGGCAGCATCCCCTAGTTCCTCTCTGTTTAAAGACCGGTCAGTATCATCGATGGAAGGTGTAATGCCGGGGCGGTATTCCCATATCAGATCACCAGTGGCCGCATTCAGAGCCTGGACGACCCCACGAGGGCCGGGGATAAACATCACCCCGTTATGAATGAGGGGAGCTGCCTGCCCGGCTCCAGTNTCGTCGAAGGCCCATGACCAGACCAGCTGTAGTTGGTTAACATTATTAGAGCTTATCTGATCGAGAGGACTGTAACCCCANCTACTCTGATTTCCNCGCCAGCTCAACCATTCCCCNANCGGTGGATTGGCCAACATCTCATCAGTTACAGGGTCAAATTCGACAATCTGTGAGACAGCAATTTGACTGCCTAGAAGAGCTCCGACTAGGCAAAGTTTGTAGTTGGTTTTCATTTGTCGTCTTTAATCTCGTTATTGAAAAAGTGTCAAGACGAGCATAAACACTCTGTGTGTGGGAGTCTACTGGCCAGGCAATATCGGGTATGGTGGAGTAGCTGAGCCTTAAAGCCAGCTGAAGACACATTTTGTTTCAGAAGTAAGAGAGCAATCGTATTACTCGGCACGAAAAATTGTGTAGCATACGCACGACCCTAGGTTTACAGAAGAATAAGTATGTTGTTTAAAAGTAAGCTTGTGCATAGAAGCGTTAGTGTTATCGCCAAGCGACCTACGATTATTACCTGTTTGTTCAGCGCATTACTCGGCTCGTCCCCTTTAGCTATTGCCCAACCCCCACTTGAAGTCGACGAAGCAATGCTTCACGAAGTTTTTCGTGGAGCTGACAGTTTTTCTGCAAAGGAAGGATCTCCACCGATTTATAAGGCTTACCGTGATAACCCTGAAACACCGGAGCCAGAGGTAATTGGGTACCTGTTCGAAACCCCGGACTGGCCGCCAGAAGAGATTGGTTACAGCGGGCCCGTCGATGTGTTGGTAGGTATGGATTTAAAGGGCACCATTGCCGATATTAAAGTTCTTTACTATCTCGAGTCCTACAAGAGTATTCGAGGAGACTTTATTAACAGTGAATACTTCCCGGATCAGTTTAAAGCTAAGAACATCGTTGATGGGTTTCGTGTTGGTCGGGATATTGATGGCATCTCCCGCGCCACGATTTCTAGTTGGGCAGTGGCACGCGGAGTGCGCAACGCTGCCCGACGTGTCGCACAGACCCACCTGAGTGACTCTGATTTCGTTTCTCTCACAAATTCAGATGCACTAGGGCTTCGGGTGCTAGAAGAAAAAACCTGGGAGGAGATGATTGAAAGTGGCTTGGTGGTGGAGATGAATATTGTACAGCCGGACCAGACCGTTTTAGAACTCGTACTTGCGTTTATTGGCCACGAAGGTATTGGCGAATTACTAGTAGGCAGTAACGATTATTCTCGCGCTGAACGTGAAGCGAGTAATCGGGTTCAAAACGGAAATATGGTATTAGTAGGCATTGACGGTGATTCGTCTCGACCCTTCAGGCAAGAAAGGCTAGCTGTCCAACAAGGAGAGCAAACATATCCCATCGAACGGCGCCGGTTTGTGTATGTTGGCAGCGCTGATCAGGGAAAGATTGCAGACAAAGTGCGCTTTGCTGGGGCTATGTTGCTAGACCCAACTATAGACCTTACTTCCCCTTTCACGGTGCTTTATAACACCGGTGGTACTGTTGGTGAATTTGGTACGATTGCTAGTGCTCAGTACCAAGTGCCACCGATTCCTTTGGCTTTAGCCTTAGGTCAAACCATACCGCCAGAATTACTTCCGGTTATAGATGCAGATCTGACAGAATTTGAAAACGAAGGCCTATACGCCAGCTTGATTAGTGATGCCCCTTGGGATGAAGTCGCAGCTCTGTTGATATTATTTGTGCTGGTAATGACGGCATTCTTACGCAAGAACGCGACCATTCGCTGGGTAGCACTGGGCTGCACCCTATTTTACCTTGGATGGATAGACGGTGGATTTGTTTCAGTGTCACATATCACTAATGCAATCAAGTTGGGTCCTTCCTTGTTCTCCAATGATCTTCCATTGCTATTGATTGTCGTATTCACGCTGGTTACAACTCTGTTCTGGGGTAGGATATTTTGTTCTTCCTTATGCCCCTTCGGTGCTTTGCAGGACTTTATCGCTCATTTCTTACCTCGTCACTTTCAAAAGGAACTGCCTCAGGCAATTCATGATAAAGCCATATATATTAAGTATGGAGTGTTTATCTTCTTGGTGGTAATGGCTCTGGCTTATAGTGAGCTAAGTCTGTTTCAGTATTTTGAGCCGTTCGGTACTATTTTTTACATCAGCCAATCCGTGGTCCTGTGGCTCATATTATTAGTATTTTTAATGGCCTCGGTATTTATCAGTCGCTTTTANTGTCGCTACGCTTGTCCCCTCGGNGCGGCTCTTGGGCTGACAGCATTGCTTTCTCCTTGGCGTATCAAGCGAGTGGAACAGTGTCAGGTTTGCAAGGTATGCGAACATGCCTGCCCTACCGGAGCAATCCGCGGATCCGAGATCGACTTCAAAGAATGCGTACGTTGCGATATTTGCGAAATCAAGCTTGTGGACAAGACGGGGGTGTGCAAGCACTCTGTAGAAGAGGTGGCGGCCCGCCACAAAACCTGGAAACCGATAGCGGTTGGATAAACCTAGTCCAGATTTATTGAAAGTATTCTTCGACTTTAGTTAGAAGCNTGTTGTCTATCCTTAGCTCGGCCTGCATTGAGAGTATTTGGGACCGCATAGTTCCCTTCATGGCAAGCATACTCGTACATCACGTATTCATTATCGCGGGTAAGAGGCATGGATATAGTGAATGGCTGAGTATAAATTTCGGGATCAGTGACCGTAGCCGACCAAATAATAGTGCCTTCGCTCACTCGTTCAAATCTCTCTACTACATGCAAGTTCTCAGTTATCGGTACACCTTTTAATCTGCCACCAGCGCTNCTGCTAGCAATCATACCCCGATCATTGTAGTTGGTTGTTTCAACCACAAGCGTATCACCTTCCCAGCTAGCAACAGAGTCGCCCATGTANAGTTTTACTCTGTCATCAATGTGGTCTTCTTTGTTAAGGTGAATCACACGAACGTCATGAATCATTTCGTGAACAATGGTGAAGGTATCTGGTGTCTGTATGAATCGATACGCATTGTTATAACCTGCAGGTAGCATGGACCCCGGTACACCGCGNGTCAGGCAACGATCCCAAACGGTATGGTATACATAGTCATCCTCTATATGGGCAAAATAGTAATCCCGGACTGCAGCAGCACTTTCCCGAATGGGAGCACGTCCGTTAGGAGGGTCCACAATCAAAGAAGTTTGCCCTGTTGAGAGCACTGTATCACCCGAATCGAGCCAAACCTGATTGTAACTCCCAAGGCTGCCACCTTTTACGACAACAATATTGTTGTCTGCAAATTCTCGCCGCTGTGCCACATTAGTCTCTAATTCTGATATTTCCTCCGGGGTCAAGAATTCTCGACCTTCTAAGGAAGCAGGGCGCTCCATAGGTGTAATGGTGTCGTTGGTCCATAAGCCTTGCAAGTCGGGTTGCCCATCCACGGTGCGAGGAACGACGTAGTCCTGAGCAGAAAGAGAACCCAAGCTCAATAGGGTTACAGTAAGGACAATGCCTAAAGTTGAAGTTTTAATAATTGACATTTTCATGGAAATCTCTTTTTTTGTAGTACCCCATCAAAGGTTATTTCTTACCTACTATCCTCTTCAAGCCAGGAAAAGTCGTCGATACTTGGATCGAACAGTTTGGTACGTTCTCTCCGCAGCGAGTCTTCCCTTCGCGCCCTGGCCAATACATCTTCTGGCAACGGCTCACCCACGACAATGCCACGAGCGGTAGTAGGCGCATAATAGATACGAGCATTNGCCATTTCATCTGTAGTTGCTGCTCCGTATTGCACCGAAGCTGTTGGATCCGGATTAAAGCGGTTACCTTCGGAATTATCGAACCACCAACTCATATGAAGAGTGGATCCGGCAGGGATTAATTTAGGTTCCTTGTACTCATAGAGGAATTGCCAGTTAAAATCATAGTCAGGGACCCACAGCAATGTCTCCGTTTCCCCATCTGGATGCTCTAATTCATAGCGCATAGCCTTGCCGCGGTAGTGCATATGGGGGCCCATCGAAAGAAGGTAGATATCTTCCTCTACCTCGAAGGTGTTATTAACTTCGTAATTGGGATGACCAGCCGGAATGGTCCAACCTCTGTGAGGCAGTAGGTTGGTTTCTACTACATGGTCGATAACTTCTCCTTCTTCATAAAACAGAAAGCCGGCACGTGTTAGATCTTGGACAGCAGAGCCTTCACCCGGTGTTTTGTGGTAGTGCACGTTCACAGTAATGAAAGGGTCTTCCGGCAGAAGAACACCCCAACCTTCTGGGTANGAAAAAGGTCCACGTCCTGGAACACCCACACCCATATGACTTGAAACTATATGGTGTACCCACGGACCACCCGGATCCAGTTCTGTCCTGGAAATCCACTTCGGATTTTCATGGGCTCCTTCCGGCACTGGCATCTGGATAGTTGGCTGCCAGTCTTCTACTTGGTCGGGCACATAAACTTGTTCTTCAAACTCTACTATCAAGTCAGGATCACCGATCCACCAGCCTGATTCAGGTAAGGTGGTACCGCTTCCATTAGCAGCCAAGGCAGCGGCACTAGGTGCAGAAGTAGGGTCACCTTTCTGAGCGCCGTTATCGACCCAGGCTATAAGTAGTTCTTTTTCTTTCTTATCGATGTATCGTTCATCCTTGAACTCGCCGCGATGGCGCTCATGCGCTCCCCATGGTGGCATATACCCAGTAACTAGAGCGTTCTTGATTAGGGGGGCCCAGATCTTCGCCTGTTCATAGTCATCTAGGGCCATAGGGGCACTTATACCACCAACTCTGGGGCCATTTTCTTGATGGCACGCCACACAGTTTTTTTGCAAAACCGGCAGGGCATCAGCGTAAAAAGTTAGGTTTTTGTCTTGGGCGCTGGAAAACCCAGCAGTGACTAGAACAAATAAGCCCAACACGAGGCTTTCAAGTTGATTGACCATGGGCTTCATGTCTATTCCTATGTTTTATTCTGAGAGCATCAAAGATTAATGCTAATTGGCTGGTTTGTCTATATTTAAACTGTAAGGTAAGTGCCTGTGTAGCCAGCAAAAACTTGTATTCTATACATTGCTAACGTTTCNAATTTCTAGCTAAAACACCAACTACACCTGAAGTCCGGTTTTGTACTCAGTTGTCTGAATCGAAGAGATCTTTGCGTGCCGCTTCATAATTAGCTTTGAGGTCGGCGACTTTCATTAGAATGTTGAGATAATCCGGATTTTCCGATGCTATACGCAACATCTCCTCACTTAGTGCCTGGTAATCGCCTGCGGACTTTTCTCGGAGTTCCTTGTCGTTGTCTATTTTGTCTAGGCCCAGCTGAAATAACACAGGATCAACCCCGTCTGCGCTATAAGCCTGGCGTAATTCGCCTAACGCGAATCGGGTGCTATCCATGCGCAGATCTGTAAAAAACTTGGGATAGCAATTGCGAGCTGGTATATGGGAAAAAACGCGACGCTCTTCTTTGCAGGTGATATCGAAGCGATCGTGGCTATTGAGTTCGTTGAAGATTCGATACAAGTTCTCTTCTTCCCGAATAATTTCGTTGCGCATGGTCAGTAAAGTTCGTTCACCGATCACCTGAATTTCTTCGATCGGGCGCTGGGAAGTGGTTTGTTGCGACTCCTGACTGGAATCGACATTTTCGTCTTCTTGTCCATACAAACAAGAAGAAGCACTTAGTATTAGTACGTGGATAAAGATTTTACTAGGAAACATTTTTCTCAAGCCCAAGGCTCATCCGTATTTTCAAAAAAACTCTGTGGTCGTTAAGTCTACGCNAAGTTCCAACTGGATTCAGCATGAGGAACCATTCGTTGCGCTCGAGTATGACTNCGAGCAAGAAGTTTCTGTCCAAACACACNTTACTCCNGTATGCCGATTTTGTGCTCAGTTGTCTGATCCGAAGCGCGCTTCGCGTGTCGCTTGATAATTAGCTTGTAGGTCGGCGAGTTTCATTAGAAGGTTAAGATACTCAGGGTTTTCTGACGCTACACGCAGCATCTCCTCATTTAGTTCCTGGTAGCTTCCCGTATACAATTCAAGTATCTCTTCCATGGGTTTTAGTGTGACCAACCCGCCTGGGTCNCCAAACCTGGGCGGGGGGCCAAAGGCCTTGCGCACTTCGGATATAAACNCGGGATAGCAATTGACAGTTATTATAGCGGTCCCAAGACGACTCTCTCCCTTACACTTAATATCGAAGCGATCGTGGCTATTGAGATCGTTGAACATACTATACAAGTTTTCTGTTTCTCGCCTGATTTCGTTGCGCAAGGAAATTAAAGTTCGTTGACCGGTCACTAGNATTTCTTCGATGGGACGCTGGGAAGCNGNTACTTGCGNNTCCTGATNGGGANCGGCATTTTCGTNTTCGATTTNTTCGTTAAGAAANTCTTCTGCAGTTTGCCCATATAAACNAGTAGACGCACTTAGTATTAGTAAGNGAATTAAGATTNTGCCACGAATCATCTTGATCAANNNCATGGGTCNTCCAGTTTTTCAAAAACTTNGTNGNNGCTCAGTATTCGACGAGTTTCTAGTGGGTGCGGAATACCGATTTTGTATTCAGTTGTCTGATCCGAAGCGCTCTTCATGTGCCGCTTGATAATTAGCCTTCAGGTCGGCGACTTTCATTAAAATTTGAAGATATTCGGGATTTTCCGACGCTATACGCAGCATCTCCTCACTGAGTGCCTGATAGTCTCCCGCAGCCAATTCACGGATCTCCCTGTCGTTTTTTATTTTTTCCATACCCATATCAAACAACGCAGGATCAACTCCGTCCATGCTAAAGGCCTGGCGCAATTCGGATAATGCGAAACGGTTCTCAGCCATGCGCAGATCTGTAAAAAACTTGGGATAGCAATTGCGAGCTAATATATAGGACCAAGTACGACGCTCTACCTTGCACTTAATATCGAAACGATCGTGGCTATTGAGCTCGTTGAAGATTCGATATAAGTTTTCTTCTTCTCGCCTGATTTCGTTGCGGAGGTTACTCAAAGATCGTTCACCAATCACCCGGATTTCTTCGATGGGACGCTGGGAAGCGGTTTCTTGCGGCTCTTGATTGGGATCAGAATTTTCGTCTTCCTGTCCATATAAACAAACAGGGATAACCCCCGCTAGTAAGTAAAGTAGAAATTTGCTACGAAAGACTTTGTTTAGGCCCATGGGTCATCCATTTTTTCAAAAAAGTCTCTATGCCCATCCAGTATGCGACGAGTTTCATCTGGGTCCGGGATAAGTGACCATTCATTGCGCTCGAAGGTTCCGCCGAGCAAAATGCCATCTTTTCGTGGAAACATATACAGACCGCCATTACCTATAACAATGTAGTTTACTTCCTCTTGAGGTATTACAAAAGTGAGTTGCCCCTTTATCGGTATCAACTCGTCGTCACTAAAGAGCTTCTTGGAACCAAGACCGGTGCAATTAATGATTATCGGTTCTTCTAAGGTCAGTACGTCGGCACGGTCCATAAACTCACGTATCTGAACTTTTCCTCCAGCATCGTAAAAATCCCGCATTATCTGTGGTAGGTAGATAGCAGGTTCAATGAGCATGGTGTTGTAGTGACGTACATAGTCCGCATCGAAAGGATGCTGGTCCCTCGTCAAATCCATATGTTGCGGATACATATCGATGTATTTTTCAGTAAAGTCCTGTTGTTCAGGATCCGGTGGTTCACTCTGAATCAGGAAATTGCTAATCCAACGCACGCCGTATGCAGGGCTTACTAGGTTCTGGTAATAACGGTAGGCATGGCGCATTGCCAATTCGAACTGTGCCTCAAAAGCTGGAGTAACGTAGCCTTCATCATAGACCGATGTGGGAGACCATTGACCTCCTGCTACATTAGAGGTTGTATTTGGTGTCAGCTCTTTGGAGTATATAGTGACTTCCCAGCCACGGTCCTGCATGAGCCGTGCGGTGGCCAATCCAACAGCACCAGCGCCCAGAACAGCACAGCGTTTATGAGGAGATTGTGACGCGAGTTCCGCCGCCAGATGAGCAGTACCCCACGAGAGGGTGATACCGCCGCCACCGTGGCCGTAATTATGGACAACCATCTTGTCGTTCATACGTTCGGCTTTAACGACAAAACCTGAACGACGAAAGGGGCGTAACCCAGCAATGGTGCGTATTACCAGTTCGTCGGACACTCTAACTCGTCGCAGGGGTAGACCAGAGGGGCTGTAATTGCTGCTATTTCCCCGTAAGGGATTTGCACACCCTGAGAGGAATGGGAGAATGGTCGCAGCTTGCAATACACTTCTTCTGCTGGGCATTATTTTTCGTTACTCCCTATTGATGCGACTATGCGGCGTTGGTTTGAAGCATAACTCAACGCTCCAGACAAGTTAAACGACCTACAGCAGAACCTTTCCCATAAGTGTCACTGTAGTTAGTAAGGGGGATCAGTCTTTAATCAGTTTTCAGTGGTAATAGTTCTATTTTGCGGAATTCGGTTGGATGACTTTCTGCTTGCAGTGCCACGTATCCCTCTTTAAGCATGAGTGGTGCCCCTCTAGTGAGTAGAGCCTGGGCGTCAAAATCTTGTTCATCCAGTTGAATGTCCTCTAACGAAAAGACTTCTTGGCCATTGATCCGGTGGATCAAGCTATCGCTACCATGAATCTCCATTTCCACGGTGACCCACTCATCGCCATGGAAGGTGTCGGAATTGGAATTGGTGCAATGGCGGGTGATTAGTTCGCCATTCATGACCATGTTGGTTCCCGGAGTACATACATTGGCGGTAGTGCGCAGGTCCGTCCCGTTTCCGCCTAATAACTGTACTTCAATAGAAACGGGAAACTCTTGATCCAAGCTCATGCCAGCTGGATTCTGGCTATGGAGCATTAATCCGTTGTTGCGGTACGCCCAGCCTGGTCCATTGCTGACTTGCTCACCGATAAACCGGTACTCCACCCGCAACAGGTAGTGAGAGAACACTTGATCGTAAAACAGATGACCAAACTCACCGTCGAAATCGTTCCAGTTTTCATAAGAAACTGTGAGTAAGCTGTTTTCGACACGGAAAGTTTCGCGATAATTTGTGCCTAATTCTTGGCCAGTGAATTTCACTACCCAGTTGTCGAGATTTTCACCATTAAACAGTTCGATCCATTCTTCTGTCGTACTGTTCTGCCCACAAGCAATTGAAGGTAGGCTTAGAGCGGCTATTTGTAAAAAAACAGATTTCATCATCAACAGGTTACTCTAAAAATTTATATTGATTTACGGATTGAGAACGACTTTGCCCGTAGTCTTGCGCCCTTCCAGTGCCCGATGTGCTTCTTGTGCCTCGGCGAGGGGAAAGAAGTGCTCAATACGGAGCTTTAGGCTGCCATCGCCTATCCACTTAAAAACATCTCCGCTCCGCCATTCCAGGCTCTGTCTGTCTGCCGTGTAGTCGAACAGGGTGGGGCGGGTTAGGAATAGCGATCCTTTTGGACCGAGTGTAGCTGGATTGAACTCGGTGACCGGACCACTGGCATTACCGTAAAGTACCATATAGCCGAGTCGTGACAGGCAGTTGATACTCTTTTCAAATGTGGTTTTGCCGACAGAATCATAGGCGACATCAACTCCTTTGCCGTCGGTGATTTGTTTTACCTCTTCCTCAAAATCCTGTTCGCTATAGAGGATGACTTCGTCTGCGCCTGCAGCTTTTGCCAGTTCTGCTTTTTCCTTCGTCGAGCATGTTCCGATAACAAAACCCCCGGCATTCTTAACCATCTGAATCAGTAACAACCCCACACCACCAGCGGCCGCGTGAATTAAGCAGTGATGACCGTCTTTGACCAGGAAGGTAGATTTACACAAATAATGCGCTGTGCAACCTTGCAGCATGGCCGCTGCCCCTTCATTAAAGGAAATGGAGTCTGGCAGGCCAACCAGTTTGGCTTCCGGGACTGCCGCGTACTCGGCGTAGGCACCGGGGACGCTGGTATAGGCCACACGATCTCCAACTTTGAATTGACTGACGCTACTTCCAACTTCCTCCACGGTGCCTGCAGCTTCCAGACCTAGCGTCGCGGGAAGTGGTATCTGGTAGAGGCCGGAGCGCTGGTAGGTGTCTATATAGTTGATACCAGATGCTTCTATTTTGACCAAGGCATCATGCTCGCCCAACTCCGGTATATCGATGTTTTCGTAAGCCATGACTTCCGGGCCACCGTACTCTTTAACTCTCACCGCTTTCATTATGTCTTCCTAGTTAATTCAATTAATAAAAGTCCATTTATCTCAAAAATTTGAGGTCCTGACAATTTATCCTGCTTACTGTTAAAGCGGTGGACGCGCTGCAACTGCCAGTTTATGCTGTTAAGTTCCTCGAGAATAACAGCGATCGATAAAAGGAGGGCTTCCTCATGTTCAATCAATTTGTTCACCTATTGACTCGGGTGTTTCTAATCAGTGTTGCTGCCCTGTTGGCTCAAGCAGCCGCAGCTCAACAGGCTCGCATCGACTTAACCCAGGAAATGGTGAGCGCTACTAACAATTTCCTGCAGAGTCTTAGCAGCATGCAACGTAATACCGGCGCATTTGATTTCGACGACGAAGATCGACTTAACTGGCATTTTGTGCCCACGGGAATGCATCCTAGAAAAGGTATTCCACTACGTTCCATGAATGCTGCCCAGCGGAAAGCTACCGAAGAATTGCTTCAGGTGTTTTTTAGTGCAAAAGGATACCAAAAAGCCGAGGCTGTGCGAGGTCTTGAATCTATTTTGGCGGAAATCGAAGTCAACGGACGTTTCGATCGAGATCCCGAATTATACTTTATAACGGTATTCGGTACGCCTGGACTAGATAGTAATTGGGCTCTACGATACGAAGGACATCACTTGGCTTATAACTGGACTTTTGTGCGCGGCTTAGGGATCGCGAGTTCTCCACAATTTTTTGGAAGTAACCCTGCTGAAGTTAGGGCCGGGGATCAAATCGGTACGCGAGTACTGTCTGAGGAAGAAGATATCGCTCGAGATCTTGTAAAATCTTTGAATACCCAGCAAATTTCACGGGCAATCTTAGATGAAGAGGCGCCACGTGACATTTTTACTGCGGCAGAACAAGAGGTTGGCCCTCTTGAAGATTACGGTATCACTTACGCAGACCTTGATTCACAGCAAAAAAGGATATTGGTTTCTTTGATTGAGGAATTGGCTTTTACCCAGCCTGAACCGATAGCTGAAGAAAGAATGAACACGATTCGGGAGGAAGGCCTTGATGGGATCAAGTTTGCATGGATTGGGGGTACTGAGCGCGGAGATGCACATTACTATAGGGTTCAGGGACCAGGCTTTCTCATCGAATATGATAATACACAAAACAATGCTAATCATATCCATCTGGTTTGGCGAGATTTTACAGGGGACTTTGGTCGGGATTTGATAAGAATGCACTACAATGCGGTTGCCGCGGAGTTTGGTCCTGGCCATAACCACTAAGTTAGGGAACGATTATGAATAAAAAAAAGGGGCTATTAATTTGCTTAATATTGTCATTAGGTTGTGGGGGAATTGCTTGGGCTCAGCCCCGGTCTGATGTATTCCCACCGGTCACCATTGACCAACCCTTTGTTGTTAACACTTTCGAGGCATCTATAAGAGTGGTACCTGTTGCTATTGGGTTAGCCAACCCTTTCGACATGGCTTTTAGGAATAACGGGGATATTTTAGTAACAGAGCGTTTTACGGGTAATCTTAGAGTAATCCGCAACGGGTCATTACTCGAGGAGAGTATCCGAGGAGTTCCTCAGGTCTATTCAGAAACCTGGCGGCAAGGTTTGATGGCCGTTGAATTACATCCCGAGGATGATCGCATCGTGTACATGACCTATACCAAGGCCATTGTGGCGGACGGCGAGCCAGAACAGACCGTGGCATTAATAAGAGCACGCATCGTCGAAAATGAGCTCACTCAAGTTGAGGAAATTTTCCAGGCCGAGGGTCTGGACCGCGGTATTGCAGCTTCTCAGTTGCTGTTTACTCCCAATAATAAGTTAATGATGTCGATCGGTGGCGCCTATATGTATGCCGGTATCGGCGATTATGCGCAGGACCCAACCATACATTATGGCAAGCTATTACGGTTAAATGATGATGGTTCTGTTCCTTCGGATAACCCGTTTGTTTCAACCGGTGAGTATCTTCCTGAGGTATATAGTGTTGGGCACAGAAATCAAATTGGGTTAGCTTTTCACCCCACTACGGACCAGCTATGGGCAACAGAAAACGGTCCTCAGGGCGGAGACGAAGCCAATATTATTCAACCTGGTCTAAACTACGGTTGGCCAATCGTGTCTTATAGCAGACAATATCGAGGGGACAGAGTATCCGAGCGCCCTTGGGGTGAAGAATATGAAGATCCAGAGGTGATTTGGTGGCCCTCAATTGCACCATCGGGGCTGGCATTCTATACCGGTGACAAGATACCAGCATGGCAGGGAAACATGTTTGTTGGATCGATGATGGAGGGAAGAATTCCCGGGACTGGCCACCTAGAGCGCGTAGTATTCAATAGCCGTGGAGCTGAAATTAGAAGAGAGGGACTTCTTCGTCAACTTAATTCAAGAGTGACCGGTGTAGCGCAAGGTCCAGATGGTTATCTATATATCCTAATCGATGAAGAAAACGGTGCGCTATTAAGGATCGAGCCAGCACAATAGTCGTGATTCTTGGCTTAGTTGGGCTAAGCTGAACTCTGCAGGGAATTTGCTATGAAAGTTTCAAACAATCGTCCTTCAAGGAAGGAAGCTATCGATCGCATGGTGCAAATTTACCTCGATAGCCGTTAGGTCAACTCGGCGTCAGGATTTGCAAGGATGAGAAAGACAGGTTTCGTTTGGGATGAGAAGTACATGTGGCACGATACTGGCAATGCGCTGGGTGTGCTACCGCCTGACGGAAAATTTCAGCCCTGGATACACTTCGAGAATCCAGAAACCAAGCGCCGACTCAAAAATCTGATGGATGCTTATGGTTTGACGCCACGGCTCGAAAGGATCTATCCGCTTGCCGCGACTGTCGAGCAGGTAAAGTACGTTCATACCGCCGAATATATTGAACGCATCAAAACAATGAGTGCTGATAAAGGAGGTAATGCCGGGGAGTCTGCTCCTTTTGGTCCTGGTAGTTACGAGATAGCACTTTTGGCGGCTGGTGGGTGCATCACGGCTGCTCATGCCATTCTAGATGGCGTGGTGACCAATGCCTATGCGCTGGTGCGCCCTTGCGGGCATCATGCTGAAGCTGATCGCGGCAGGGGATTTTGCATTTTCTCCAACGTTGCAATTACTGTAAAAGATATACTTTCCCGTAACGATATCTCTCGCGTGGCAGTGGTGGATTGGGATGTCCATCATGGAAATGGTACCGAGTCTGTTTTCTACGAAAACCCAAATGTACTTACAATCTCCCTACATGAAGATTCACTCTATCCTTATAACACCGGCGCCATAGAAGATAGAGGAGAGGGAGTTGGGGAAGGATTTAACATCAATGTTCCATTACCTCCGGGGTGTGGAGGAGGGGCCTACCACGCAGCGATGGAGCGTATTGTATTACCGGCACTAAAAACCTTTAAACCAGATATGATATTGGTAGCGTCTGGATTGGACGCCAGTACCTGGGATCCGCTAGGGCACATGATGTTGCTGTCTACCCATTATCGTTCGATGACACAACAGATTTTGGATACTGCCACACAAATTTGTCAGGGACGGCTTCTTGTTTGCCATGAAGGTGGTTACTCAGCTGGATACGTACCGTTTTGCGGTATAGCAATCATCGAGGCGCTGAGTGGTGAACAAAGTGGGGTAATTGACCCTTTTTCAAAATATGAATCTTCCTGGCAGTTATTAAAACCTAACCAGGAGGAAGCGATAAACAAAGCCCTGCAAGCAGCTGTTATTCTTACAGCTACTGGATAGTGGAGTTTAGGCTCGGGGCGTGCGCGACTTCGGACCAAGCTGCGTAGGTATTATTTCGTAGGCCAATTGGACCCAATCACATAACAGCGCCCTGGTATCACGTGGGTCAATAACTTCTTCCACACCAAAGGCTTCGGCGGTCCGCAATGGGGAACGGTACTGCTCCAACATGTCTTCCAGTTCTCGGCGCCGAGCATCGGCATCTTCCGAAGCTTCGATGTCTCGTCTGTAAGCTGCTTGCACGCCACCCTCGATCGGTAGCGAACCCCAGTCGGCTGAAGGCCAGGCATAGCGTAGGTTTAACCCGTCCGTCTTACCATGACCAGCACCGGCCACGCCATAGCAGCGACGGATAATTACTGATACCCAAGGAACCGTGGATTGATAGATCGCCATAAGTGCACGACTGCCGAAGCGCACTGTACCTTCTTCCTCTGCCTGAACTCCAATTAGGAAACCGGGATTATCGACCAGATTGACTACTGGTATATGAAAGGTGTCACATAGGTCGACAAAGCGCATCATTTTTTCGGAAGCAGTGGCATTAACTGCTCCGCCATGATGGCAAGTATCATTCGCTATGATACCAATAGAAAATCCGTCTAATCGTGCCAGTCCTACCACTAGCGATTCCCCATAACCAGCATTGATTTCGAAAAAAGAACCTATATCGGTTACTGCTTCGATAATTTCTCTAACCTGGTACATTTGGCGCCTATCTCGAGGTATCACGGTCAGTAGAGATTGCTCTCGTCGGTCCACAGGGTCTGTACAGTTAGTTCTCGGGGGTGCGTGCCAGACGTTTTGAGGAAGATAAGATAGGAATTGCTTAATCGTTTTGAAGGCTTCCTGCTCTGATTCTACTTCGTTATCCACAGCACCACTGCCGTGAGCGTGAATCTGTGAACCACCTAATTCATTTTTTCCAACTGGTTTTCCAAAACCCCGTTCAACAACTGGAGGCCCGGCTACAAACAATTGGCTGGTACCTTTGATCATCAGGGAAAAATGGGAAATGGTTACCCTTACGGCGCCAAGTCCAGCAACCGAACCCATGCAGGCACAGATTACCGGTACGACTCCCATCAGCTTCATGGTGGTTTCGAAGCCGTGCAAGGCAGGTACATAGGAATGTCCGACCATTTCAAGGGTTTTCACGCTGCCACCTCCGCCACTTCCATCCACTAACCGGATGAGCGGCAGTCGCATCTCCAGAGCATATTTCTCGCCATAGCCGGACTTATCTCCTATCTTTGCATCTGCGGCCCCACCACGCACAGTAAAGTCATCGCCACCGATGACGATACGGCGACCGTCAACATCAGCAGTGCCCAACACGAAATTGGAAGGGATGAAGTCTTCAAGTTCGCTCTGCGCATTGTAAGTAGCGCGGCCGGCTAACGCACCAATTTCATGAAACGAGCCCGGATCGACGAGAGCCTCTATGCGTTCACGGACGGTTAGGCGACCATTGTCATGCTGACGCTGGATACGTTCCTCGCCACCCATTTTCTTAGCTAACTCTTCCCGTCGCCTTATCTCTTCGATTTCGTCTTGCC
>PARV01000033.1 GCA_002712055.1 Gammaproteobacteria bacterium
GATTTCAAGAAGCGTGAAACAGTACTTTTTCTTTATAAAAGAACCTGTCCTGACCTCTTCAAAACAATACACCATAGACGGTAGTTCTACAGTTTGATTGTAGGCTTGCAGTTCCAATTCAGTCATGCGGCGGAAAGGTGGCCGATCAGTTGTCTCGCAGGCAACTAGCACCAGACAGGAAATTACAGCAGCCAGTAACTTGTTCATGAATTTTGTTCCTGCACCTTTCGTACACGTCTCATGTTATCAGTTTATTAGAGTCACCGTTAAAATAGTAATAAGGTCTCAAGAAAATCCGATTCCTTTGCCAAAACTGAAAATAAAAGCGTNATACAAATTTTGGTGATTATTATTTTAATTCCCAGCGGTTGAACCTACTTTCAAAGAATGTCTTAGTAAGTAGACATAATGNATTGTGGCAACCAATCCAATTACTGCAGTGGTTAATGCTAACGGCAACAGGTATTGCGAATTCTGGGTAACCACTAGCAAAAATACCAGGTACTGAAACGCTGTCGTTATCTTGCTGGTTATGCGCGCTTTCACCGAGCGTACAGATCCAATCGAGCCAAGTGCGATCAATGCAATAAAAATAAACAGGACACCAAAATCACGTAACCCAATTAGTAGCCATTGCAACACAGTTAATTTACCGAGCCATACCCAGGTAAGGCTNACGGAGAGGACAAACAGCTTGTCGGCAACCGGATCGAGGATCTGGCCTAGATAACTGGTCCACTTAAATAATCGTGCCGTAAATCCATCGAGAAATTCTGTGGCCAAGCCAAGCACTATTAAACCGATATGCATTTGCTCGGGACAAAAGGGGAAAATGGCNGCAACAATGATACGAACGGATGTTATCGCATTGGGTATATGGCGNAGGGCATTTATCGATTGTTCGGGAAAATTTTCACTCATCTCGTAGGATTAAATCGTCTGCTATCGTATATTGCTTGATGAAGTAATTGAAAATCGCTCACTTAGCTCAAACCGAACCAGGGCCTCATACGGGCACCGAGCGTGCTCCCCGCAAACGCGGCTGCAAACCATAACCAACCATGCATGCTAGTCGAACCGATACCGCTGAAATAGGCTCCTATGTTGCAGCCAAAAGCTATCCTCGCACCATAGCCCAGCAAAAGCCCTCCAATTATAGCGGCGATAACGGAGCCCGCAGAAAGTTTAAATTTGGGCGAGAACTTAAAGGCGAGTCCTGCAGCTATTAAAGCCCCCAGCATAATGCCAAAGTTCATCACCGATGTAATGTCGTTTAATACACTCTCATTAAGTGAGCTTAACGAACCAGGTCGTTGCCAATAAGCCCAGGCGGTGACNTCAACACCACCAATGTTCGCCAGTTTCGCTCCCCAAAGGGCAAAGGCGGATGTGACTCCCCAGGGTCGCCCGGCAAGAGCTAGGGTAGACACTTGNACAAGCACTAGAGCAAGCGCACCCGCTATCAGTGGCCAAGGGCCTCTTAACCAGGAAAACTGATCATTGCGGTTTGGTTCATAAATTACATTACCACGGCAGTGCCGCTCCCAGAGCACCGAGGCATAGTAAACAACGCTNAACATTACCAAGCTGACTAGGATACCACCAAGTACACCCAAGTTTTGAGCTAGCGAAACTGGAGCAATTCCCGGAACACCTTGCCATGATGACCACTGCCAAGTACCAATCAGTGAACCTAAAATAAAACTGCCAAGTGTAATCAACATACGAAAATTCCCNCCNCCAGCAGTAAACAGNGTCCCTGAAGCACAGCCGCCTCCCAGCTGCATGCCTATCCCAAACATGAACGCTCCACAAATAACAGCAACATTCATTGGAGCCACGCTACCTCGCACATTTATGCCAAAAATCTCGCCCTGGGCAATAATTGGGGTGAAGACTAGAACAGTAACTGCCAGCATGATCATCTGTGCCCGCAATCCAGCTCCTCGCCCAGTATTGACCACTTCCCGCCAAGCTGACGTAAACCCAAATGCCGCATGGTAAAGAATCACACCCGTACACAACCCAACCGCAAACAACGCACTCTGGCGCCACCCATAATTGGTAATAAGATAGACAAATAACAGAGCACTTATTGTCATGGCCACACCGATAGTGCGACGATTTAGAGTTAGACTGACGAGATCTGTCTGGGTTTGATCTAGGGAGGATTCGTTTATCATTTGAGGTTTCCGGGTNCCTTTTNTGTTGCCAGTCAGTATAAGCATTTCTGTGAATAGTAAAAACTATTCAAATTCGNCTAATCACGGAAAACTTGCCATTTATGGTGGCAATAAAGCTTGAGCCATTACCCGTGTAATGAGATACACTCAGTAGCCCCAAATAAGGGAAGGCATTAGTCATTATAAGGTGAGTAAACCAGGAGATTAAGAATGCGCTTTATCGATACTCTTCGTAAGTCCTCCCGCCCGACTGNTCCCCAGGTCGTAGTTCTGGCAACGATGCTATGGTCCTCGCTACTCGTGGCACAGATTGTTTCAGAACAGGTGTCAGTAGAGACCATGTCTGAGCCGGGCCCTAACTGGTTTATCGCTACCACCCGCAATGGAGGTTATATCTTCGATGGGGAGACTGGCGAGATGCAGGGCCTGCTTTCCCTATCACGTTACACGCCTGCTGTGACTTCCTATNCCCCAAGAAAAGAGTTCTATGCGGCAGAGTCTTACCTATCACGTGGAGTACACGGTGATCGCACCGATATCGTAGCGATTTATGATTACGAAAACCTGAGNCCTGTCGGAGAAATAGAGATCCCCAACCACATGGCACGACTGCAGGTNCGTGCTCANCTAGGCCTTATGAATAATGGTCGCCACCTAGCCGTGCTAAATATGAATCCGGGGCACTCTGTATCAATTATAGATGTAGAGGATCGCGCATTCGTGTTCGAAGCCTCTACCCCTGGCTGCGCTATCATAATGCCGGTAGCAGACCGTGATTTTCTCCAGGTCTGCGGTGACGGAACCCTCCAATTGATTCAGCTGGACCTAAGCGGTTTCGAAGAAAATCGAGTACGAAGTACCGTCTTCTTT
This sequence comes from Gammaproteobacteria bacterium, assembly GCA_002712055.1. Taxonomy (GTDB): domain Bacteria; phylum Pseudomonadota; class Gammaproteobacteria; order Pseudomonadales; family Pseudohongiellaceae; genus UBA9145. The sequence goes on from PARV01000033.1 coordinate 3,054, forward strand.
AGTGTTATCGAAGATCCCGTTTTCGACCGGGTTAGCCGTAGTGCCAACGGATGGTACCTAATTACCCATGCCGGCACTATTTATGAAGTAACTACCGACGATGATGAGATTATCATCGGCGATGGTTGGAGTGTATTGCCAGAAGATGACGAAGGGTGGCGGCCCGGTGGTCGCAACGAAATCATTACCGCACACCAGGCTACCGGACTTATATATGTCCTTATGCATCAGGGAGGTGTAGACACACATCATGAAAACGGTTCCGAGATTTGGGTGCTGGATGCCAATACCCAGCGTCGCGTGCATCGTATCGAGCTGGAAACACCAGCAGCCAGCCTAACTGTTACTCAAGAAGCTGATCCAAAGCTGCTCGTTTCTGGCGGTGGCGCTCATGTGTACAACGCTTTCACGTTTGCCCACGAGCGATCAATACAAATACCAAACGTGGCTCACTTCGAGGATTTTTGACTCATGCTAGACCCGGCCATTAGGTTAATCATCGCGGTTGGTTTTACCGTTCTGTTGATCAGCGCAGGCGGACATAAGCTGACTAACCGGGTTAGATTTGGCGGCATATTAGAGGCTTACAAACTTATTCCTGTTGCCCTTGTTCCGGCTTCAGTTATCTTACTAGGGGTTTTGGAACTGACACTAGCATTTGCCTGGGCGGTTGGATGGAACGTAGCCTGGGTAGCGCTGATGACCGCGCTGCTGCTAACTCTCTATGCGGTGGCCATCATCATAAACCTAATACGTGGTCGCAGTTATATTGATTGCGGTTGCGGTTTTGCGTCAAGCAAAAATAAATTCTTTGAACGGAGTAATATTCAACAGTTGTCTGTAACACTCGTCCTGCGTAATGTCTTTTTGGTCGCCTGCGCTCTACTCGCCACTCTACCAGGCACAACCCGAATATTGGGATTCATGGACTACCTTGCGGTCGTTTTAGCCTCAATAGCGATAATATTGCTATATAGCTCTTACAATCAGTTATTGACTAATAACAATGCTATCCATTCCTGGAGGCAGACCGATGGTTGAAGCTTTGGTTACATCCAATATCATTCTTTGGATCCTTGTGATCGTGCTGGCACTGCTGGTATTTGCACTTGCTCGACAAGTAGGGATCCTTCATGAACGCGTTGCACCGGCCGGTGCCCTGCAGCCTACGAGTGGCCCTAAAGTAGGAGAGCTCACTGAGGCACTGCAGCTGAAAAGNATCGATGAGACTAATCTTACAATTGGAGGTCCGGATACTAACCAGCTCGCGTCTTTTGTGCTGTTCATTTCCCCGACATGTCCGGTATGCAAATCACTGGTACCAACCGCTCGCTCGCTAGCGAAATCGGAAGCAAGTCGTATGCGCCTCATATTCGCNAGTGACGGGGACAACGTTGAAAAACACCGACGCTATGTTGAAGATCTAGATATAACAGGATACCCCTATGTGTTGTCAGAGTTGCTCGGCATAACTTATCAGGTTAGCAAGCTCCCCTTTGCATTATTAATTGCTGGCGACGGCACTCTCAGGAGCAAAGGTTTGGTCAATACCCGCGAGCACATGGAAAGTCTTATCGAAGCGATGGACAGCGGAATTTCAACTGTCCAAGAATATATTGGTGTGCAAGAAAACCCGAATAACAGAAATTACGGATCATCGGCGATGGAACAATCATCATGAATATCGAAAAAATACTAGACAACACGTACTACTGGATCGATGAAAATNCCAGACGCACTAGTCTAGCGCTGGCACGTAGGTTATCGCGGAGAAATTTCCTGTCACGACTGGGTACGATGATTGTCGGTGCAGCAGCATTTCCACTTTTACCGGTTGCACGTTCCTTTTCCCAGAATTCAATCCAAGAAATAGGTGACCCCCAGAGCTGCGAGTACTGGCGATATTGCGCAATGAGCGGCACCTTATGCTCCTGCTGTGGAGGCTCTAATTCTTCTTGNCCGCCAGGAGCTGAAGCCTCGCCCATTACCTGGGTTGGTACGTGTCGCAACCCAGTTGATGGACGCAGCTACCTTATGTCCTATAACGATTGTTGTGGCAAGGCTGTATGCTCGCGTTGTAATTGCCATAATACTGAGGGAGATCGGCCGGTTTACTTTAATAGCAACAGCGCCACCATATTGTGGTGTTTTGGCACAGAGAACACCAGCTATCACTGTACTATTTCCCTTTTGCTTGGAGCTGCTGACGAGTAACAACGAGTACGAATATTTATGAGTAAAGCCGGATACACAATTGCAGTAATGTTGTTGGTGCTCAGTAACGGTATATTTGCAGCCAGCCCACGNACAAATTACCTGCTTTACTGCAGTGGATGCCATCGGCCTACAGGCGAAGGTAGTCCTCCCAATGTACCAACACTNCATAATGAACTGGGGGAAATGATGAGTGTACAGGAGATGCGTGGCTACTTGGCTCGTGTACCNGGATCGAATAACGCTCCTATTAGTGACGCCGAACTCACTGAAGTAATTAACTGGTTATTGGAAGAATTCAATTCAGAAACTTTGCCAAAAAATTTCGAAAAATTGAACTTGAAAGAAGTGGGCGACGCTCGGTCCCACCTTTTAGCTGATCCCGTCAAATACCGGGAAACTTACTGGAAGGCTTACGAGTTTTAGAAACAATAAGAGCAACAATAATAAAAGATAGACGGAGGTATTGACATGAGTGNTCAGAAAATGGACCGACGCACAGCGATCAAGCAAACATTGAGCACCGGCCTCGCCGCGGGCGCTGTCGCCAGTTTCCCCAGCTTTATACTCCCTGCTCTGGCGCAGGGTGAGGTGCTAGTGCCATTCAGCGATATGCCCGCAGACTACAGCCGAGGTCCGGCTCGTCCTGGCGCATCACATTTTTTAGATACGCGGATGATTTCCGATTTTTATACTGACAACATGGATTTTTATGTTGTGCAGCACTATGGCCAACCGGAAGTGAATCTGGATAGTTACCGACTAAAAATAACCGGTCTTGTAGAAACCGAGAGGGAATATACACTAGCAGAACTTCAGGCCATGAGTCAGTTCCGAATTGACGCCGGTTTCGAGTGCGGTGGCAATAACACCGCGCGTTTTCAAGGCCTTATTGGCAACGCAGATTGGCGAGGTATTCGCCTAAGAGACATTTTGAATGACTGTGGTGTCAAACCTGAAGGCAAAGAAGTGGTGTTCTTCGGCGCTGATACTGGTGTAGAAGAGATTCCAAATCGGGATACTGAAGTAGAACAGGCTTTTGCCCGCAGCTTACCGGTTACCGATGCCATGAATGATGCAAATATACTGGCACTAGAAATGAATGGTGAGGCCTTACCACAAGGTCACGGTCGTCCAGTACGATTGGTCGTCCCCGGTTACTACGGCGTGGCTAACGTAAAATGGCTTATGCAGATTCATATCCAAGACCGTCGTTATATGGGACGATTTATGGGTCGTGACTACGTCACGCTTAAGAAAGAAATGATAGGGGACCAAGAACGTTGGGTTGAAAATTCTGTTACTAAGATGCAACTCAAGTCTTCTATCGTCCGAGTCACTCGGCTTGGTAATCAACACAAAATAACCGGGTTCGTGCTGAACGATGGCACGCCACTTAGAAATGTTGAGATTAAGATTGATGATTCAACATGGCAAGAAGCTACTATTGACCCTAGGTCTACACAGTACTCCTGGAAACTGTTCACGATGAACTGGAATGCGTCCCCNGGAGAACACACCTTGGTATCTCGAGTCACTGATGTTAATGGTAATGTCCAGCTGACNGCAGAAGAGATACCCGAAAAGGCGAGTCGCTGGGAAAACTATGCACAATTCCCACGTACCATTACCATTTAAACCCGATGACGCTAATCATGAGGGGCCTACTGTGCGGCTATACCTCGGTCAGTTTCCATTTTGTCTGTGAACTGACAAATAGGATCTTCTGCACTACTGGAGATGTTGCCTATGAGTGAAATTATAAGTTCAGATCAAAGTGGATTTGATATCAAGGAAGTAGTCTCGGATCTAAACCGTTTATTGCGCCTCAGGACAACCCCTATAGGTATGAAGCTCTTTGAATCCGTCGAAGAGATGGAAGCTGTACCACGGATACGCCGCCCGAAGGCNATACACACCACCGATCAGATCGTGGGTATGGCCTCCAGGAANGGCTGGACTGTGGGCATTACCGAAGCAGACCTAGTAGGCGCTCAATGTAAGACAGTAATTGGTTTGCATCCGCGCGACAAGGAGTGGTTATCGGGTGACCGTTACCATGGTGTCTGGTATGCCGAGTCAGAAGATGCGAGTGCCCATCAACATGCCATGGACGTTGTACCTTTTGGCCAGTACGAAGCTATGGTAGTCAGCCCGTTGGTAAGTGGACGACTGAATCCGCCTGATATCTGCCTTATCTATGCGACGCCCGCTCAGATGATTCTCTTTATAAACGGCCTGCAATGGAGTGGCTACAAAAAACTGGAGTGGGGGTGCGTCGGCGAATCTTCCTGCGCTGATTCCTGGGGTCGCGCTCTGTCAACCGGCGAACCTAGTTTATCTATCCCATGCTTCGCAGANCGTCGTTATGGCGGTGTCATGGAAGATGAATTACTAATGGCTCTGCCCCCGCATTANCTGCCTAAGGTGATCGCCGGACTGGAAGCCCTTTCCCGCAATGGTCTGCGGTATCCTATTGCATCCTATGGCGTTAATAATGATGCACGTGCCGGAATGGGAGTCAGTTATAGCGAATAGTAGTTCTGATTACGTCATGGAGTAATAACCCGGTTCGGGTATAGGATTACGCTATTACTGTAGTACTTTTTCTCGAAAGATGACCTTATGCGAATTTCAACGCTTTAAGAATTGTGCTACAAATTAGAAATCCAGTCTTTCCCCTGGGGCTAANAATGAAATATACACAAGTTTGCATNGTCATCACCGGTATTATGGCTCTAGCTTCATGTGCTGCCTCCCCTGAGCGGCAGGCCATGCTTGATGAATTTGAACGAACAATCCCTACCTGTACCACTGAATCTGATTGCAGTCAAAAATGGGCTGCTGCGCGCATTTGGGTTCTCGAGAACTCCAATTTCGCCATTCGAAGTGAGAGCAATGAGCGCATAATGGCCACGAGTAATATCACCACCAGTAGTGGCCAGGGAGTNACCGTGAACAGAATGTCAACGGGTACCGGTTANCAGATTTTAGTTAGTGTGGAGTGCTTCAACTCTTTCGGTTGCCCTGGGATGCTTGACGCCCAAATCGATTTCAACCGCACCTTAAATGCGGTTGCCAATTGACCAATTCCGNGTAATGGTCGGGGTGGCGAGATTTGAACTCACGGCCCCTGCCTCCCGAAGGCAGTGCTCTACCAGGCTGAGCTACACCCCGTCCAGGCTGAACCGTATTTAGTTTTCGAAACGCACGTACCTCTTGACCGAGCGTGGACCTACTTCAGCACTATAAATAACGCCGTCCTTATCAGCGACAACCCCTTCACCCCCGCTGCTCGCGGAATAAGGTCCATTATTTGCGTCAAAGGGGTCTGGGATGAAATAGCTTACTTCACCGGTGCGCGCGCTACCGACACGAATACCTCGCCGCCAGTCAGCGCGCCCGCGGCTGGCGTTGGATTCTGAGTCAACCCCATACAGAATATCATTATCGTCGATAAAAATTCCGCTGAGCCGACTGAACTGGTACCACTCATCTAGGAAATTGCCGTTCTGATCAAAAATTTGGATTCGATTGTTACTGCGGTCAGCAACAAATAATCTGCCCTGAGAGTCCATCGCTAGACCATGAGGCGCGTTAAACTGACCAGGACCAGAACCAGCAGACCCCCACTCCAGCAGATAATTGCCGTTACCATCGAATTTGACGATACGCGCGTTACTATCACCACCATGCCCATCGGCAACAAATACATCGCCGTTAGGTGCTACATGCACATCAGAAGGCATATTAAAATGANTTTCATCATTACCAGTAACACCCGGAGTACCGATAGTCAGCAACCTGTCACCCTCNGGACTGAATTTAACAACAATATGCCCTTTGCCTTCTATCCCAGGGGGTAGAGTAAAAGGTGCGTCGGTCACCCAAATATTTCCATCATGNTCAATGTGGAATCCGTGTGGGACAGCAAATATGCCTCCCCCAAAACTTCTAACCATCTCGCCATCAGAGTTAAATTTCAGCACCACCGGGAGATCAGACTCGGCGCAGCCACGTATCGGGTAACCCGCACGAATTGAGTCAGAACCGCATCGCTCTGCGATCCAGATCGATTTACCATCTGGATCAATATCAATAGAACTGGTGGCCCCCCATTCGCGGCCGGCCGGTATGTTAAAAAATCCCGTGTAAATCTGATAAGGATTAGGGAAATCATTGGTCGCTTGCATGTCCGCCTGCGCAATGACAACTCCAGAGGAAATGGATAAACAGATAAAAGCCAGAATAGGTGCAGAGAATCTCATTCGGATTCCTCCTGTTGTTTCACTTTTGTTCCTACAAATAAAAAATTGAATTTTTTACATTGGCTCCAATTAAATATTTACTAGATTCGAGAGTTCTCCAACTCGACGTCCGCATTACGCCATAGTTCATCGAACTGCCGTTTAACGATAATAGCTTCTTGGTCTTTGCCCTGAGCTTCCAGCGCCTGATAAAGACCGAAAGTTGACCAACCGTTACGTTGGTTCCACTCTAGGTCTTTTCGATACACTTCTTCAGCTTCCACTGCACGATCTGCTTCGAGTAAAGCAGCACCTAGGTAGAGCCGAACAGATTGCGACCAATCCGGTGGCTCGGTGTAGTTCAAGTTATCTTGAAACTCTACCGCATGACCGTAATGCAAAATAGCGCCATCAAGGTTGCCTTTCGCTTCTTCGATTTCGCCAAGTAAGCCATGCATCGCTAAACCAAGAACATGATCAGCAGGTGTTGGCCCTACTCCAGAATCATTAACCCCTTCTGCGGTCATTTGCTCGCGAATAACTGCAAGCTCTGCTTCCGCTGGAGCAATATGTCCACGGGCGGCATGAGCACTTCCCATGACATAAGCCCACATACCCTTCAGGTAAGGGCTATCGGCAAGATCTTTATTCTCAGCGTTGGCTGCATGAATTTTATCCCATTTTCCAAAGACCTTATCCATCATCCAAGCATGAGCAGTATTCTTATTACTACCTCTTAAAGCGCCCATTCCTTGTCCAGAGTTACGATAAGCTGCCTTACTCGCCTCTTCATAGTTACCCTGAAGCATATTTGCATAGCGGACAAAATCTAGCGCATGGGGCTTATGAATTTTGTGAGACAGAGGGTAAGTTCCAATTAATGGAAAATTAGTATCGCCCCAAATCTCCGCAAATTGATCATCCACGATTTGCGATCTTTCATTAGACAAAATAGCTTTTTCGTATTCACCAACTCGAAGATAGATATGTCCAGGCATATGAACCATATGGCCAGATATAGGTAGCGTACGTTCCAGCTTCTGTGCTGCTGGCATCGCCAGTTCAGGTTGATTAGAACCCTCCATCAAATGAATGTACAAATGGTTAGCACCTGGGTGGTCATGCTCTATAGCCGTAGCTGCCTCCAAAGCAGCCTTACCTTCTGCAGTCCCCGGTTTAGCTGACCCATCAGCCTCCCAGTAATCCCAGCGAGTCGTATTCATATAAGCTTCCCCAAAAACGGTAGCTATATCTGCATCACCCGGGTATTTGTCATGCAGTTCGCGCATAGCTGCTAGGAACGCAAAATCTCTCTCTCTGTCATCTGATATTGCGTCCTTGTTATAAAGTACAAAGGTAGCATTAATCAGATCACGCTCTAATTCAGTCCCGTTGCCTCCTAATTCCATTGCTCGACGAATCGCTGCTAGTCCTGCGCCTTGTGGATCATCTGGCAAACCTTGGTAACGACTGTTTGGATTCGGCCCAGCGGCATGGGCTATGCCCCAGTGTGGCATTGGGTTATCAGGATCTAACCGCGCAGCTTCTTGGTAAGACGCTATCGATTCCGGAAAATAGAATCCCCAAGCCATGCGAATACCTTGATCGAAAAAAGCCTGCGCTTCGGCAGAATCTGTACCTATTGACCGGCTATAAGTACCTCCGCCGGGAACAATTATGGCCAAAGCTTCATCAGAAGATTGAGCATAAGTAGTTGAAATATTGAAAATAACTGCTAACGCAACGGGTATCAGTAAAAACAATTTGCGCATCGAATTCTCCTTGCCGATTTTTTTTAATGGTTTAATGCCCGAGTCCGCCCCATTATAGGGCCGGCCCAAAAAGCAGACCGGAAGTATACCCTAACTAACGGTAAAGCGGACTTACCCCGAGTGATTTGCTACATTTAGTCTCGTTTCCAAATTCAGATCAATAAGCCTGACGGACATCACATGACCAGTATCGTGTTAGAGGTTTTTACCGACTACGTCTGACCTTGGTGTTACCTCAGTACCGTGAGTATTGAAAAACTCAAAGCCAACTACCCTATCCAATTTAAATGGGTGCATTTCCCATTGCATCCTGAGACTCCTTCGGAAGGAAGAGCACTGAAAGAACTCTTTGCGGGACGCGACATTGCTCCAATGAAGGAGCGTATGAAAAANTTGATGGCTGAGGCCGGATTACCTTACGGTGAACGCACTCATACCTACAATAGTAGGCTTGCGCAGGAACTAGGCAAATGGGCTGACACGCAACCCGGGGGGGATGTAATACATGAAAAACTATATCGCGCTTATTTTGTGGACAACATAAACATCGGAGAACTCGATCAGCTAGTCCCTATAGCCGAGGGCTGCGGGCTTGATAGTGAAACGGTAAGGGAAATTCTTACAAATCGTACCTTTAAAGTGCAAGTGGATGCGGACTGGCAGCGCTCACGAGAATACGGCATCACCGGTGTTCCAACTTATTACAGCAACCATCTGTTCGTGCCAGGATGTCAGCCTTACAATATCCTGGAAAAATTCGTTAGGCATTTGCTGGACTTAAATGCCNAACCCGACGCGTAATCGATAGCACTCTGTGGCAGGCATGTTTTCCAGGTTTTCGCCTAAATTTGTAGTGCTATTGGTAAGCTACTTAACCTGCTCAATTACGCGCGGCCAAAGTAGTTGGTACCGAAGATGGATTTAATTAAGAGATTTGAAGGTAAAGATTTGCTTTAAATCAGCTTACTCGCTCGCCCTTCCCAAAAAGGTTTTCTCAATTCGGTTTTAAGTATCTTATTTATTGGCGATAATGGCATGGGGTCTTTGCGAAAGGTCATGCTAACCGGACACTTGTAATGCGCTATTTGCTCCCTGCAGAACTGTATTAGTTCCTGTTCATTGGTTTGTTGGCTCTCCTCAAGCACAACTATAGCGTGCACAGCTTCTCCCCACGTTTCGTGAGGAATGCCAATCACAGCGCATTCCTTGATAGCTGGATGGCCTGCTAACACGTTTTCAACTTCTATCGGGTATACGTTTTCGCCACCACTAACTATCATGTCTTTAACCCGTCCTTCTAAAAATAGAAACCCTTCTTCATCCAGATAACCGGCATCTCCAGTATGATACCACCCGCCTTTCAAAGCTTCGGCAGTAGTCTCCGGCAGCTGCCAGTAGCCCGTCATAATGTTCTCACCTCGAACCAATATCTGTCCGGTTTCTCCGGCTGGTAATTCGTTGTCGNTCTCATCAGCAACGATTAACTCAACATGATCTACAGGTTTACCTACTGATCCGAGTTTGCTGGAATTAGCCCCCTCTAATACATGATATTTCGAATCTAAACTAGTGAGTATTGGTGAGGCTTCCGTCATTCCAAAGGTCTGGAAAATCTCGACGCCTGGTAGTGCTTTGATGATCCGTGTAAGCAGTGCTACCGACATTGGAGCTGCCCCATAAGCCACCATTTTTAAGGAAGATAAGTCGTATTTTTCGAAATTTGGGTAATCCAATAGCATCTGAAACATGGTAGGCACTAGTGTCGCCGAGTTGACCCGGTACTGCTGTACAGTTCGAAGCATGGCTTCTACATCAAATTTTGGCAGAATTACAGCATGCCCTCCTAATGCCGAACAGCTAAAAATTCTTGCGCCCGCCGCTAAATGAAAGAGAGGACCGGCAATAATGAATGTCCAGCCCTCCTGCATACGATACAAAGGAGCAGAACAATCAGTATTGCATTGAAAGTTTATATTGCTGAGCATTACACCCTTAGAACGCCCAGTAGTGCCACCTGTATAGAAAATGATGACTGTTTCGTCATCCTGACTTGGAGTTAGTTTGCAAAGTTCTTTTTGGCCGATTAATCGTCTCAATGATTCTTCATAACTTATAGTATTGAGCGGCGTTGTTTTTTCACCGCTAACGATAACGGTAGTAATGCAATTGCAATGTTTGCGAATTTCTTGAGCCTGGCTAACAAAATGGTAATCCACCATCAGAATTTTGGGTGTACAGTCTTCGATACATTCCACCATTTCCCTGACAGACAATCTGTAATTAACCGGAACCAAGATGGCTCCGATCATCGCAGGTGAGTAATAGGATTCGAAACAAACGTTTGAGTTCAGGCCAAGAAATGCTACTCGGTCGCCTTTATTGACACCAAAACTTTTTAGAAGAGTTGCTGCAGCATGACATCGATTCAGAGTTTCCTGCCAACTCTGTGTTTTACCTTCGAAGCTAATGGCCGGTTGATCAGGCCAAGTCTCTGCTGCTTTAATAAGCAAGTTGCAAATCTTGGTCGGTTGCCGAGTCGATGTGCTCATAAGGCTTAATTACTTTTAGGGCCTGCCACTATGCCGTCATCATGCAGACGACTAATCTCACTAGCATCCATACCGAGCAACTCGCTGAGTATTTCATCTGTGTGCTGGCCCAGCAAAGGAGCTGGCTCAGCTGGCTCACGATCAAGACTTGAGAAATTTATAGGCTGTGATGGTACTAAGTANGAACCGATGCCCGGTTGTTTAATTCGATTGAAAAGAGGATTTGCTTCTGAACATTCCGGGTCCTTGTGTACCAGATCGTCGATGGTCTGGTAGGGACCCCAGCATACAGCCGCTTTATCCAATGCTGTTTTAACTTCTTTGAAATCTCTTTCTTCGAACCATGATTGGAAAAGCGCTTTAAGCCGTTCTTTTGCTAAGAAACGATCACCTTCCTGATAAAAATCTAGACCCAACTCCTGTTCTAGCGCGATTACCTGACTCTCACTATTAGTTACTGAAACTATTGCGTCCCACTGATTCNAGCTGACTCCCACAATCATCACCCTCAATCCATCCTTGCAGACAAAATCATGACCAAAGGTACCAAAAATATANTTACCTGTGGGTTGACGAGCTTCACCATTGACTTCGGCTTCGGCGATAAAACCCAAATGCCCCATCGTGGCCAGTGCGACGTCAGCCAATGCCAGCTTGATTAACTGCCCCTGGCCTGTTAAGCGCCGATATCGCTCTGCTGCTAATAGGGCAATGGCTATCTGTTGTCCAGCAAGAACATCCCAGGCAGGGAATGGATTGTTAACCGGCTCATCACACTTAACAGGACCTGTCAGGTAGGGCAACCCAATTTGGCTGTTCACCGTGTAGTCCAGCGCACTTGCTCCGTGGCGATCCCCGGTTAGATTAAGGAAAATAAGGTCGTCCCGTCGCTCCCTCAGTTTTTGATCAGCAAGCCACCCACGTGCCGGAAAATTAGTTACAAATAACCCCGCGTTTTCGCCCGGTGCAGTGATCACTCGAGTAAGCAATTCCTTACCTTCCGGTTTCCTAAAATCCACTGTAATGGATCGCTTGCCCTTGTTTAGACTGTGCCAATAGAGGCTCTTACCTTCTTTCGTGATAGGCCAACGATGGTAATCGATGCCTCCCCCTATCTGATCAAAACGGATAACTTCAGCACCTAGTTGCGCTAAGGTCATACCACCGGAAGGAGCGGCAATAAAAGCACTGCCTTCAACGATTCGTAACCCTTCAAGTATATGCTGCAATAGCGGCTCCCAAGTTTTTCAACCAACCAACAGCCAACCGTTATTAATTACAATCTTGTTCTGCTCAAGTGACTTACAACGAAAAGCAATCTCGTTGCCGTTACGCCAGATCTCAGTTCGAATTGTCTCACCGGGCAAAACTGGTGCAGAAAAACGCAAACGTATCTGCTTAAATCTGTCCGGCTCGTAATCACAGCAGGTTCTTAGCAGAGCATGCGTCATTACGCCTAACGTGCTCAGNCCATGCAGAATAGGCGCCTCGAATCCAGCATTGCGAGCCACGGTTGGTGAGGCGTGCAAGGGATTAAAATCACCGGACAAACGATAGATTAGGGCTTGGGATGGCAAGGTCGGCAGATCGCAAATCTCGTCGGGTTCACCATTAGGGGCTGCGTCGATTTTCGGCGCAGAACGGCGATCGCCGCCAAAGCCGCCATTTCCACGGGCAAGAATTGTTGTTACCAGAGTGCAAAGATCTTCCCCTGTGTCGACGTCAACTACAGTGCGATCCGATACGATTAGCGCGCCGATTTTTTCTCCTTTGTCGGTAACTTCGGTAATACGTGTTTTTGCCTCAACAGTAGCAGCAACTGGCAGCGCTTTGTGCAGAATAATCTCCTGCCCGGCATGAAGTACCTTCACCCAATCGAGGCCAGTGTCTTCTTCCTTGGCCCAGAATCCTGGATGAGCCAATACGACAGACTGGCTTGGCATTACTTTCAGTCCATCTTCGTACACAAATCGCAGGCAGCTTTCATCAAGCGGATCAATACCCATGCCTACGCCAAGCGCATAAAGCATGCAGTCCTTATCATTGTATGATTGACGAAGCGTGGGGAATTCCCGGTTCAGTAGGTAGTCTGGATCGAAGGTCATTTATTCTCTCTATAATACTAATCAATATGACTTGTTATTTTAGGGNCCAATACTAATATTACGAAAATATATGGAATACATATCGTCCTGCCACCCCTGAGAGAAATATATACTCGCTAGAAACGAACCGCAGTGCCATATTTGCCCGATCGGTAGGACACAGCAGTTGTATTCCCCCAATACATTCTATTCTTTCAGCGACCAAACTTTCGGCTCCTAGGGAAGACTAATCTAAAGTGAACTCTTACATCGGATCCCAGCTGAAAACATCACCGGAGCGCTCTAGCGGAAAGAAGTCAGACTGGAACGCAGGGATAACACGTTCTAGTACCAGATCTGGGGTCCAGCCGTCAGCGTTGTGTGCAAATCGAACNGGTCGAGATTGATTAAACAAGAAGATCTCGTTATTTCGCACACCAAAAACCTGACCACTCACATCCTGTGCCGCATCGCTAATCAGGGCAATTGCTAAAGGTGAAATCTTGTCCGGAGTCATTTGCTGAATCTTGGCTACCCTTGCCTTTTGCTNTTCTGTAGAAGTTGGGATAGTGCCGATCAAACGACTCCACGCAAACGGTGCGATGCAGTTTGATCGCACGCGAAACCGGCCCATGTCTAAGGCCATCGACTTGGAGAGGCCGACTATGCCAAGCTTTGCNGCAGCGTAGTTAGCCTGACCGAAGTTACCAATAAGCCCTGAAGTAGAAGTCATGTTGACAAAGCAACCACTCGTCTGAGCACGAAATTGAGTGGCAGCCGCCCGACTGACGTTAAAGGTCCCCTTTAGATGGACATCGATGACTGAATCAAAGTCCTCTTCACTCATCTTGTGAAAAATCGCGTCACGAAGGTTGCCGGCGTTGTTCACCACTGCGTCGATACGCCCAAAAAAACTAATTGCTGTTTCAACAATTTCATGAGCTGCNTCCCAATCAGTGACAGAAGCATATGAAGCAACTGCTTCGCCTCCGGTATCCTTAATTTCGCTAACCACCTCATCTGCTGGGCTACAATCGCTTCCGGAACCATCTTCTGCTCCACCTAGATCGTTAACGACAACCTTAGCACCATNGACTGCCGCCAGAATCGCTATACCCCTGCCGATACCACGTCCAGCACCNGTAACCACAACGACTTTATCTTGTAATAGTGGAACACTCATTGTTTCTCCTTCCTATAAATATAGGTCTTAAGTAGTATTGCTTTTATGCTGCCTCAATCAGCCCTCGAGCAATTACTTTTAACGCCAGTACTTCTTCGGCACCTTCGAATATCGTTAGCACTCTGGCGTCCGCGAAGTAGCGACTCACATCACTTTCCTCGGCATAACCCATTCCACCNTGTATTTGCATGGCTTCTCGAGTGATCCATTCTGCAGCACGGCAAGCAAAGAGTTTTATCAAACTAGCTTCCATCTGACCCTTACCCTCATCCAGTAACNCAGCAACATCGTAGCTAAATTGTCGAGAAGCGGTAATGGCAGCTAGCATGCGCACCAACTTGACCTGAGTAAGCTGAAATTCACCTAGTGGTTTATTAAAAACAATGCGTTCGCAAGCGTAGCTTAAGGCCTTTTCATAGGCAGCCTGCATAANACCGGTGGCCCGTGCCGCTGTTTGTATTCGCCCGCCGGAAAAGCCTGCCATTGTGTAGTAGAACCCTTTACCTTCACCCTGATTCTCACCAACAAGATTTTCGGCTGGAACAAAATAATCCTCGAAGAAAAGATCATAAGAATGCATACCACGATAACCAAGCGTGGAGATGGCTTTGCCGGTTAAAGATCCTCCCTGCTCTCCTTCATGTCTGAATCCATGTCCTTGGTACGCCGCCTTCTGCAAAAGAAACATGCTTAAACCCTTGTGACCCAACGACAAGTCAGTATTTGTGCGGGCCAACAAGACTATTAGCTCAGAGCGGCCTGCAAAGGTACACCAAGTCTTGCTGCCGTTTAGTAACCAGCCATGTTCTGTTGGCGTTGCCTTTAGCGAAACCGCAGCTACATCAGAACCAGTGTTCGGTTCTGTAATGGAAATTGCGCACAGCATTTCTCCTTTTGCCAGAGCCGGTAGCCATTTTTTTTGCTGAGCCTCTGTACCTCCGGCTAACAGCGCACGTGCTGCAATTTCCGGTCTTGTGATTAAGCTGCCAGCAGCACCCAATGAACCGCGTGATAGCTCTTCAGTTACAACGATCATCCCCAAGCTGTCTGAATTATCATCAGGCTGCAAACCTCCGAATCGTTCGGGAATACATGTGCCGAAACAACCCAACTCAGCAGCAGGTCGAATAATCGTATCCGGAATATCCTGATCTTTACGATGTATCTCCTCGGCGAGAGGCACTACGACATCATTTGCAAAACGATAAAAGGTTTCTCGCACTAGTTCTTTTTCATCATCAAGTGTTGAAGGCANCCGCTCGATACCAGCTCCAGTAATTTCTCTACCTATCTGCTCCAATACATGTGAGCCTGTATAAGTCAGAAGCTCCGTTACTGAAGGTTTGGCATACAAACCTACCAGTTCCNTCGAATTACACCCAGATTCACTTGTTCTCACAAGAAGTCTTTGGAGAACAGTTTGATAATTCTCACTCGCAAAAACGAGGGCAACCCTGGCAACAAGATTGTTTTTGGGAAACTTCAAAGCGTAGTTGAGTAACGAATTGGAAGCAGAGATTTCCGCCACACAAAACGCTAAGTCGTAACTGAGCAACTGAAAATCATCTAAGCGATTGTCATCTAGACGATCGTTCTCTATACACTGTGACTTTATGAAGCGAAACGAGCCGTAAACGAGTTCTCGAAGCAAATCGAGTTCAACGAGTGCAATAGTCAGCTGAGACGAAAATTCTCTCGCCTCGGGTTGTGGAGCAGTTTCACTCACTGTCTTATTAGTTGTATGGGCCTACTATTGAAATTGAACAAATGTTTTGATGAGGAAATCCACCAAGGTTGTGGTTCAGACCGAGCTTTGGATTCGATAACTGTCGATCGCCTGCTCTCCCCTGTAGCTGCAAGTAGCTTTCATAGATCATACGAAGCCCGGATGCCCCTATCGGATGCCCGAAGCACTTCAGCCCGCCGTCAATCTGACATGGGGTACGCCCATCGGCATCAAAATTGCCATCCAGTACATCGTTGACTCCCTTTCCTTCTTCCGCCAATTGCAGGTCCTCCATTGTCACCAGCTCTGTGATAGAGAAACAATCATGCACTTCAGTCATGGTAATTTCTTCCGTTGGTTTGCGAATTCCAGCTTCGTCATACGCGCGCTGAGAAGCTACGCGAGTGGTCTTAAGATAGGAACCATCCCAACTGTCGTGACTCGACTCTGTCCCATTCGATACAGCCAGCTGAAGAGCTTTAACCGAAACCAAATTTTCCTTCCCAATATTTGCCGCAATCTCAGGCGTTGTTACGATTGCGCAAGCGGAACCGTCACTGACTCCGCAACAATCAAAAAGTCCGATAGGTTCTGCAATGTAGGGTGCATTTATGGCTTGCTCCTCTGTGATTTCCCGCTGCAGATGAGCCTTCGGGTTCTTTGTGCCGTTGGCATGGCTTTTTACCGATACGTGTGCCATAGCCCGCTTCAGGTCTTCTTTGTTTAAGTTATGCTTAGCACGGTAACCGGAGGCGAGCTGGGCAAAGGCGCCAGGTGCAGACAAGTTCGGCCAATACATGTCATTCTCCACACCGCGGGTACGCTGGGGCAGTCCGCCATAACCAGTGTCCTTGAGCTTTTCAACACCAAGCGCGAGAGCGATGTCACAGGCGCCCGAGGCAACAGCATAAACGGCACCTCGAAAAGCTTCAGTGCCAGTGGCGCACATATTCTCAACCTTAGTGACAGGAATGTAATTTAACCGAAGCGCGATCGCGAGCGGCATAGCGCTCGAACCTACGTTGAATGCGTCAATTCCGGCTCCAAACCAAGCTGCTTCTATCTGTTCGCGTTCGATGCCTGCATCCTTAAGGCATTCCTCGAATGCCTCCACCATGAGGTCTGACGGACTGGATTCCCAGCGCTCGCCAAACTTGCTACAGCCCATCCCCAAAATTACTACTTTGTCTTTTATTCCACTTGCCATTTAGTTCACCACTGAGTTAATCATTCGCACCTTTGCTCTCAAAAATTTCAAGTTGCACTATACCTCGACAACAGCTTTCCAGAAATATTTACGGTAACCGCGCTGGCTATCGAATTGCCTGATTCTAAAATGCACTGAAACTTTTGAGCCAGAATCGATTCTTCCCTCTTCCACTTCGGTAAAATCCATCATTAATTTCCCTCCGCCTTCGAACTGCACCATGCCAAAATATGCNGGCGGACTCCAGTCGAATGTAAGGCGATCCGCCGTCCAAGTCATTACGACCCCTGCCTTGTCAGCAAATCNATACTCATCCTGACTATCCAGTGCATTGCATTCAGGGTTAACACAATACTTTTCGCGCGGAATCTGAACCGTTCCGCATTCCCGGCATTTACCTCCAATAAAACTAGTAAGAAAATCCTTACGCCTATTATACCCAGANAGGTACGTTTGCTTATCTACTTCACCTCGTTTACCAATATCTCTTTCGATTANGCTGTTAAAGCTTAAGAATTTATTGTAATTGGTTTCTTCGCGGCGCGCCTCTAGNGCGCTAGTCACTCCTTTNACAGATTTGTAACGCTTTATAGCTTCGGTTGCGCGTAGCAAAATAGCATCACAGCCCTGCCCGAAGCCGACTAAGAGTATCAGGTCTCCGGGAAGAGCAGTTTCCAGAGCTTTGGCCAGCAACAAGATAGATTGAGCTGCCCCGGCCACACCGACGGTGCCAATTTGGTTATCTATAATAGCATCAGCATCGATACCAATTTCCCGAGCTAACCCTTTCGGAGTGCGTGCCTGATCGGTAGGTATTATGAAATGTCTTATGTCACCGGCCTTCACGGAACACTGATCTAGTACGGCATCCACCGCACTTGGTACAGTTTTCATAAACCCTTCGTCGCGTATCCAGCGTTCTTCCCAACCATAATCGAAAGTAGATTCTTCTCCGCGATAGTGATCCACAAAATCTACAGCCAATGTTTTNACTCCTAGTACTTCAGCGATCACATTTTCCGAGCCTATTGCAACCGCTGCTGCTGCGTCACCCCATAACATTTCGGCTCTTGATCCAGCTTTAGAGCGCCGATGTTCCGATGCTACTAATATTCCACTATCTACATGTTTGCTCTCTAACAAAGAGATAAGTGCCGAAGTCCCCGCACGTTGCGAACCACCAATGTCCATAGTGCGTAGCTGTCTTTCGAGATTTAAGGCTTCACAAACTAGAACAGAACTCTGGCGATCAAGAAATGGGAAAGTTGTCGAAGCAAGATACAAGGTGTTAACAGCTTTATCCTTCATGGACTCCATACAGGCGCTGGCGGCTTCAACCGCCATGGTGATGGTGTCTTCATCCCAATTGCATATACTGCGCTCTCCCTCTCCCAAAGAAGTAAGGCTTGTATCAAACCAGGCATTGGCTTCGGCAATTGCCTTCCTTCTTAATCGACTTCTCGGTATATAGGCGCCGAAAGCGGTAATNCCATTCATGCTAACCTCTTAAAGATTGCTTCTTTGTCTTACATCTCGTTATTCAAATACTTCTTCCAATTACCAGCTTCATGATTTCCGATGAACCCCCGTATATCCTGCGCACCCTAGAATCGACATACAGTCGAGAAATGGGATACTCGCTCATGTAACCATAGCCCCCAAAGAACTGAAGGCAATCATCGACAATCTTGTTTCCTGTCTCTGTAGTCCAGAGCTTCGCCATTGCACCTTCTTCTGAGGTCAGTGTCCCTGCATTGATCTTCGTGAGGCACTGATCCAAGTATGCCCATCCAACTGCTAGGCTAGTCTTTATCTCTGCAAGTTTGAACTGGGTATTCTGAAACTCTAAAATCGAATTACCGAAAGCTTTACGTTCTTTCACGTACTCGACAGTCAATTCGTATGCTCGCTGCGCCTCGGCTAAGGCACGACAAGCGATAGTTATGCGCTCCCGCGGCAACTCGTTCATTAACACAGCAAAACCGCCACCTTCCTTGCCGAGCAAATTTGAAGCAGGCACCCTAACATCACTGAAAAATAACTCAGAAGTGTCAGCAGCCTTCTGTCCAATTTTTTCCAAATTGCGACCGCGTTGAAATCCTTCTCTGTCACTTTCCACAATTATAAGACTTATGCCCTTTGCGCCGAGTGACTGATTAGTAGAACAAACCAACAATACAAAGTCGCAGTTCTGTCCATTAGTGATAAACGTCTTCTGCCCATTGATAACATAGTCTTCCCCGTCTCTTACTGCAGTGGTGCGCACTGCCTTGAGATCACTNCCGCAACCTGGTTCGGTCATGCCTATCGATGAAATAGCCTGCCCAGCAACCATTTTTGGTAACCAGTACTTTTTCTGTTCTTCGGTACCACTATGTAAAATGTAGTAGGAAACGATATCGGAAGACACGGAAAAGCCAACACTAGCGCCACCGATGGCATAACCTACTTCCTCGGACAACACCATATTATAAAGAAAATCTGCACCGGGCCCGCCATACTCCTCGGGAATGCCACAACAGTGAAATCCATTTTTGCCCGCTTTTAGCCAGAATTCCCTAGGAAGTNCNCCATCTTTTTCCCATTGGTCGATATTAGTTTCCAACTCTTCGCGGAAAAAACGCCTTGCATTGCTCCGAAAGAGCTCATGGTCACTGTTATAGATGACTCGATCGTGCACGTCGAGACTCCCCGCCATAAGCTTTGGGTTGTTAAAATCAGCTGGTAATCTTATTCGAATTAGCCAGCAATTGCGATCAGCTATCAGTGGCCCCTTCAAGTGTATACTCATCACTAACAAACGCTGGGGAGCAGGGCAACCCGGATTTAGAGAGGCAGAATTCCCTCCTTTATTTCTATACAAATAGGATATGAGCTGCGTGGAAAATCCACCGAATTTACGAAAAAAAAGAGTTTTTGTGGGACTAAAAATTTCTCTTTATGAAGAGATTCAACCTGCCATAGTCGATCTCAGGCAAGCCTTCGCCAATACCCAGGGTGGGCTTAGGCCAGCTACACGTGAAAATTTGCACCTCACGCTTAAGTTTTTGGGATCGGTGGAAGGATCTGACTTGCCTAAAATCGATTCTATTATTTCCGAAGCTGCATCTCGACACCCCNGGATGCATTTAAACTTCNCCGGTATTGGTCTTTTTAAAAACTCTATTTGGGTAGGAGTAAAAGAGAATTTATTTTTAAGAACTCTAGCATTGGATTTAAATCACGTTTTTGTTTCGGTTGGAGTCTTCCCCGAACGAAAACCATATGTTCCTCATGTAACTGTGGCGCGATTTGCCAGAAATGCCAAATTTACTCTGGCTCCCTTAATGGAGAAATATGTCAAACATGAATGGGGATTTCTGGAGGTTAGCGAAATATTTCTCTACAAGTCAGAAACTCTATCAGAAGGNGCCAGGTATTCCATCTTAAATAGTTATAAGCTTAAATCTCAAAACCAGTAACTATTTTCCTATCAATCGCAATTCTCTAAGCATCAGTTCGATTTTTCTATTCTAGAACGTCACTTCTAGAATTAATAAGAGCATTAAGAACATGATCTTCCCATTGCCCATTTATGAGCAAATAGCTTTTTGCGTAGCCTTCCTGTTCAAATCCGAGAGTTTTAAGAAGATTCGCAGATCGCGTATTTTTAGGCATATGATTAGCTATGATACGGTGGAGCTTTAGTTCATGAAACGCATAACCGATGGCGTGAGATACGATTTGCTTCATGTAGCCTTGCCCTTCGTAAAATTTAGCTACGGAATAACCCATATAACAAGACTGAAATACTCCTCTTACAATATTACTGAGCGAGCAGCTACCAATTACATGGGATTCTTCTTGATCAGTGCCAATAAAATGTACAGATAACCCAGTTTCGAATTCGATCTCGCGTTCCCCCAATCGACGCTTCCACGAATCTACTGAATGATGACCTTTGGACGCAGCAGGGCTCCATTTCTTTAAGTGCGATTCGTTAACCATGAAGTAATTTGCAAGAATGGTTTCGTGACCCTGCTGAGTTCTTAATATTTTCATAGGGATAATGCCAATTAGCTAGTTAATTTAAAAAGAAACGCGATAAATTAAAACTAGTAGCTCTAGCGCAGATCTGAAATGGCTGCATCAACCATCTCTGAGAAATTTTCCCGAAAGCCCCCTCCACTAGAAGGTGAAACCTGGGCCATTATAACTATTACGATCCGCTGAGTAGGATCAATAAAGTAGCGGGTGCCAGCCGACCCGTCCCACCAGATAGTCCCGTTAGAAACCGGGAAGCTGTAACTCGTGTTGTCCAGAACGAGGTTAAAGCCTCCCAACGTCCATCCCGAGCCTAGCCAATAACCTGTCGTACCGATAGGCATCACGTGATCAGGGATGGCATTCTCATACATCAATGCAACGGTTTCCTCCTGGAGAATTCGGTTTCCATTGAACACCCCGCCTTCGAGGATCATCTGTGAAAAGCGCATGAAGTCCATAACAGAAGAAAGCAANCCTACNCCNCCCTCTATCAAGCGCGGCCGCTCGGTGTAGGGCACTGTTTCGATTTGATAAGGACGCAAACGGCCATCAATTGGCCGGTAAACTTCCGTCAGACGACCTAGATCGGCATCAGACGCCCAGAACATAGTGCTGTCCATTTCCAGAGGGCTAAAAAGGTGTTCCTGCAAAAAAACATCAAACGATTGGCCAGACCAAACTTCAACCAGTTTTCCTAGAATAGTTGCGTGGATACCGTAACGAAACTGTGTACCCGGATCATGAAAAAGTGGTACGCGTGCCGTATTAGATACCATCTCATCTAAAGTAATGTTTTTATCCCGGACATTGTTCTCTCGATAAAGCCTTGAGCTTCGGCTACCTAAACCGGAAGTGTGGGTTAACAAGTGAGCAACCGTAATGTCGCCGATCCGGCCCCTGGCCTGATTCAAATCTACACTGTTGGGATCAAGCAATACTTTTTGATCTTCAAACTCAGGCAAATATTGTTTGATAGGGTCGTCGAATTGAAATTTCCCTTGCTCATACAGCATAAGCACAGCAGCACTGGTGATCTGGCGAGTCATGGAATAGGTCCGGAAAAGCGCGTTTGCGGGCATGGGAATGGCTTTCTCAAGATCCAGGTAACCTAAGGCCTCAAAATAAACAATCCTCCCATCCCTTGAAANAGCTGCTACTACCCCAGCAATATCGCCGTCATCAATGTGTTGCTGCAGACGGTTTGTTGCAGCCTCTAAAGCATTGCTAGACATACCAGCATTCTCAGCTGCGACGACCGTCGTGAGCTGTGCAATAACAGCCCTGCTGCAGAGCAAGCCTAGAAAAATAACTGTCAAATACCAAAATTTTCTCGTCATAATCAAAAAGCCGATATTAAAACTTCCTTCCAGTCATAAGCCGTATCCGCGATTCCAATGAAGAAGGGATTAAGAATACTGTCCTTCTGGTTATAGCGCAGCGGCCGAAACTCAGTATCGTAGATTTCTCCGCCCGCTGCAGAGAGCACGGCATGGCCTGCTGCCGTATCCCATTCACTGGTTGGGGCAAATCTGGGATAGATATCTGCGCTGCCCTCGGCCAAAAGGCAAATTTTCAGGGAACTGCCCATATTGACGACTTCCACTCTGTTAAGTTCAGACTCAATAGCATTCATCACCCGATCAAGCAACTCCCCTCGATGGCTTCGGCTGGNGACAACTTTGATGACCTGAGTGCTGTCCAGNGGCTTACTCCCAATCTGTTGATAAGGCCCGCCTCGGGATGNACGCCAAGCTCCGGTGTCGGACCTGCCCATGTAAGTCTGACCGCTTACCGGGACATGCACTACGCCGGCTTCTGCTATTCCTCCATGAATAA
Source organism: Gammaproteobacteria bacterium (assembly GCA_002712055.1). GTDB lineage: Bacteria > Pseudomonadota > Gammaproteobacteria > Pseudomonadales > Pseudohongiellaceae > UBA9145. Next base: position 25,898 of record PARV01000033.1, read on the forward strand.
AAGCAATATTGACTGTAAATTCTCCATTGCGTTTGATGAACTCTTTCGTCCCATCCAGAGGATCAACCAACCAGTAGCGATCCCACTGTGAACGCACCGACCAATCAATTGAATCAGCCTCCTCAGAAAGAATGGGGATCTCTGGAGTCAATGAAGCCAATCTATCTACAATGAGTCTATGGGCCCGACGATCTGCTTCCGTTACTGGAGAATTGTCGCCTTTTAGTGAAACATTGATAGCTTCTTTCTGATTGTAAACCGCTAATATCTCCTGACCAGCCGCCTCCGCAATTTCCTTCAAAGCATCAATTTCTAGGTCTGTCCTCATTGATCTTCCTGTTGAATAGGACTTTAATTGATTCGACTTGAATCAACCCGANCTGAGGCATGTTGCATTACCGAAAGCAACTTGCCAAGTGAAAATTATGGAGCACCCAATGCCACCCTGGACTTCTATTGAAACAATCATGTTCGATATGGATGGGACGTTGCTGGACTTACACTTCGATAACTACTTTTGGCTAACTCTAGTACCCCGTGTCTACAGCCAAGTACATGGTGTCCCTGAGCAAACAGCCCTAAGTATAGTNCGTAATAAATACAGTGAGGCGCACGGTACGCTCAATTGGTACTGCTTAGATTACTGGGAAGAAAAGTTAAAACTGAACATTACCGAAATGAAAACCACAATCAAACACAAGATATGTATCCGGCCTAATGNAGAAAACCTATTGAAGAAATTACAAGCCGGTAATAACCGACTCTTGCTGATTACCAATGCGCATCCTTGTAGCATGGCAATCAAACTAAATCATTCTGGTATAGGGAAGTACTTCCACCAAACCATCAGTTCTCACAGATTAAATCTGGCAAAGGAAAATGGTGGGTTTTGGGAATCGCTGCGGAAAATCGAACCTTATAATCCCAAACGTGCTTTATTATTCGATGATTCACTTCCAGTATTACGACAAGCAAAAAGGGAAGGTATTAGGTATCTTTACGGTATCAAGCAGCCAGATAGTCAGAAACCAGCTCTTTTGCCAGCCGAATTTCCTCAAATAGAAGATTTCGCCGACATTATACCTTCTGCGGTAATTAACGAGTGAGCTAACCGAATGGCTTTAATCAGGGACAGCAAGATAGNCAAACCTCCTGAAAAGTTGCGCCTGGACAAATGGTTATGGGCGGCACGCTTTTACAAAACTCGGGCTAATGCTAAACAAGCTATCGAGAGCGGNAAAGTGTATTGTGACGGACACCGCACTAAGCCAAGCAAAGCAATAGAAAGNGGGANGGAGCTGAAACTGCGAAAAAAATCTGATGTTAAAATCATCATCGTTAAAGCTTTATCGGACAAACGCCGTGGAGCAGTAGACGCCCAGTTACTGTACGAAGAAACTCCAGAGAGCATTGCTAATCGTGAGCACTTTGCCGAGCTACGCAAGGCCCAGCCCAAACACTGGAGCACATTCTCCAAACCCAATAAAAAGCAACGCCGTATGATCCATCGTTTCAAACAGCGTGATTCAGTTTGACCANAGAACGATTNCGACGAGCTGTTAGCACTGGTAACTATTATTTGGCATAATGCCCCGTCACCAGACTGGCTGCATATCCTCACCAAGGTACGACTGCGCCTGCCGAAATAAGCAAATCCAGTTGGAAAAGTCGGAGATCAGGATACTGAATAACCAGGAGTAAGTTTGGCTAAGCGATTCGGTGAGTCCCTGCAGCGTTATAAGTTACCCGAATTTATTCCCGAATGGGGAGCTATACAACGCGGTATCGAAAAGGAAAGCTTGCGCATCTCCTCTGAGGGGCAAGTTTCTACTGGCAGTCATCCCAAGGCGTTGGGCTCAGCATTAACCAATCCTTACATTACCACCGATTTTTCAGAAGCACTGCTGGAATTCATCACACCGGCTTTCCAGGATATTAATGAATGTCTGGCGATACTGGAAAACATACATCGCTATACCCTGCAAAATTTAGAAAATGACGAAATGTTCTGGGTAAGCAGCATGCCTTGCCCCCAGAATGCTGACTCTGAAATTCCCATCGCTCAGTATGGCGTTTCTAATATTGGCAGACTAAAGACGCTCTATCGCGAAGGTCTGAACCATCGCTACGGTAATTTGATGCAAATTATTGCGGGATTGCATTACAACTTTTCCTTGCCTGAATGTTTCTGGGAACCATACCAGGCAATGTGTAAACATACGGGGAGCCTCCAAGATTTTCGTACAGAAAAATACCTGCACCTAATTCGAAACTTTCACCGCTATTCATGGTTATTAATTTACTTGTTTGGTGCTTCACCAGCCGCTTGCAAATGTTTTGTAGAAGGGCGTAAACATAACCTGCAAGAATTTGACGAACACACTTTGTACTTGCCCCATGCGACTTGCTTGAGAATGGGAGGACTCGGATACAGAAGTGATGCTCAAAAATCATTATTCGTCTGTTATAACGAGCTTGAGACATATGTTGAGTGTTTGCATAAGGCTATGCACACGCCCTATGCGAAGTACGAGGAAATTGGACAGAAAGAAGAAGGCCGTTATCTTCAAATGAATACTAGCCTCTTACAATTGGAGAACGAGTTCTACAGCACGATCAGGCCAAAGCGAAACGTTAAGAGCGGTGAGCGACCACTGGAAGCTCTAACAAATAAGGGTATAGAGTACGTGGAGGTCCGCGCATTAGACTTAAATCCCTATGAACCGCTTGGGATTGATGCAGAGCAGATAAGATTCCTCGATACATTCCTACTCCATTGCTTACTAGCTGAAAGCGGCCAGTGCAATGAGCAAGAATTCTTTGAAATCGGCAGTAATCTTACAAAAGTAGTCGAACAAGGAAGAGATCCGCAATTAGTTCTGAATTTCGAATCGTCGTCAATCTTGATGCAAGAATGGGCTAGCGAGTTAATGGACGACCTTGCTCACAGTGCCAGTATAATGGATCACATTCATGGCGAAGAGAAATATACGACGAGTCTTAAGAACCAAAACAATAAAATCGAGAACCCTGAACTGACTCCCTCGGGTCGTATGCTTTCCGAGATGAAAGAAAAGCAGTTATCATTCTTTGAGTTTTCCATAAAACAGAGCAGGATTCAAAGAGACCTACTCGGAGTTGGGAGCTTGGAAGCCGATGCTAACAGGCATATGCAGGAAATTAGTGCTGCCTCTATACTAAGACAAAAAGAGATTGAAGACGCGGACACCCTAAGTTTCGATGAGTTTTTAAAACAGTGGAACGAATTTTGAACTTTCTACTGACGCTCTACTCACAAATATCTAGGCTAGTGTAAAATGGCTCGNTAATAAAAATGTGCAAAAAAAGGAGCAAGTCGTGAATGTAGCAATTCCCGCCAATCGTATTATTAACATCGGTATTTTTCTTGCGTGCGTTACTACTATCGGGATAGTGCTATATATGGAACACGTGATGCTGCTTTCCCCATGCGGGCTTTGCATAACGCAGCGTGTATTCGTGATTATGTGTGGCTTAGCGTGCCTCGCTTCTGCCATTCACAATCCTAGCGCCCAAGGGCAGAAGCTCTATGCCTTCGGAGCGGCCTCTATGTGCGTCTTTGGAAGTTACTTCGCAATTCGACAAATCTGGTTACAAAANCTTCCTGAAGATCAGGTCCCAGCGTGTGGCCCTGGCCTGACCTACATATACGAAAACTTCCCATTCATAGAGCTGCTTAACTTCCTTTTAAAAGGCGACGGTAACTGTGCCGAAGTTCAGTTCCGCTTTTTCGGCTTGCTTTCTATCCCACAAATGGCCATGGTAGCTTTTGTTTTACTATTCAGCACCTGCATGTATATAGCGTTTCGGCAACAACCAAATACGGATTAGTTGCCAAGTACGCAAACATTAACTATCCCAAACTATTTTCTTAACACTTGTTCTATAATTTGGTAAAACTAAAAATTAAGATCCCCTTTTCCAACGGAAATATTTCTCCATAATCGGGAAATATTTTTCTGACAAATTCGCTCGCCGCCAATTATTAGCAGCGAATTTATTACCTTCGAGAAGAGTAGGATAGATGTGAGTAACTTTAGCAATCTTCTTTAAACCCATCCCATGGGTCATCGCAAATATGAATTCTCCAATAAGCTCTCCTGCATGGTAGCCAACGATGGTTACCCCCAGAATTTTGTCTTTACCTGGTGATGTCAATACCTTTATAAAGCCATGGGCTTCGCCATCTGCCAACGAACGATCATGAAGGCCCATATCATAACGTGTTATATCGTAGTTAATGTTCCGGTCCGTTGCCTCTTGCTCATTTAACCCTACTCTAGCAATTTCAGGATCGATAAAGGTTGCCCAAGGCACTACATTATGATTCGCGCGAAATNTCCATAAAGCTCCAGCCAATGCATTAAGGGCCGCAAACCATGCCTGGAAAGAAGCCATGTGTGTAAACTGGTAGAATCCAACCACATCGCCACAAGCGTAGATATTGGGATAGGCGCTTCGCATAGCATCGTCTACTTCTATCCCACCCTGCGAAGTAAGTGGTATATCTAAGTTTTCCAAGCCGAACCCTTCCACATTCGGTTTGCGACCGATTGCAATTAGCACTTTATCAAAATCGACCCGAACTTCTCNTCCCTGGTGCTGAGCTTCTAGGAAAGGTTGCCCGTCCTCAATCCCAAATCTAGCTAATTTGTGATCAGTGAGTACCTTTATTCCTTGGCCCATGAATTTATCCATAACCACCTTTGAAACTTCAGGATCTTCTCTAGATAGCAATCTCGAAGACAAATCTACCTGGGTTACCTCAGATCCAAGGTTATGAAATGCCTGGGAAAGTTCACAGCCAACAGGNCCACCTCCAACAATTAACAAGCGCCTTGGTAATTCCTGCAGTGACCAGACCGTATCAGATGTTAGGTAATCAATATCCTCAAGACCTGGGATACTGGGCACTAAAGGTCGTGCTCCGGTAGCAAGAACGATCGAACGNGTGTTAATGGTCCGGTCGTTTACAGTTACAGTATATGGCGATTCGATCCTAGCCTCGCCTAGAAGACATTCAACTCCAAGCGAAGTAAATCGTTCTACCGAATCATGGGGCTCTATGGTGGCAATTATTTCCTCAATGCGCGCCATAATATTTGCAAAATTCACATCAGCGTCGGCATTTTCCAAGCCGAATTCATTCGCTCGCCTAATATATGACATTATGCGCCCACTTCGAATAAAAGACTTGCTGGGTATACAACCGGTATTCAAACAATCTCCACCCATTTTGTTTTTTTCTATGAGAATAACCTTAGCTTTAGCTCTAGCGACAATTAATGCAGCTACGAGACCCGCAGAGCCGGCCCCAATAACAACCACATTGGCGTCAAAGCGNATGGGTTTCGCATAGCTTCTCATGATCGACCTTGTTTGAATTGTCTTTACCAGAAGCCTTGCAATAAGCGGAAATAATCCTAGCAGAGCGAAAGAAAAAACTACTGAGCCACTCATTAGTTCGGAGAGTGAGTTAACCTGGCCCAACTCTGATCCAGCATTTACATAGAAGGCCGTACCCAAAAGCATGCCCACCTGACTAACGATATAGAAAGAGACTATCCGAATTGGGGTTAACCCCATTACTAGGTTTACTAGGAAGAACGGGAACAAAGGCACCATACGTATACTGAACAAATAAAAATTACCGTCTTTCTCCATCCCTCGATTTATTGGTGCCAGGTATTCTCCAAATCTGTTTTGCACCCAATCTCGAAATAGNAAACGCGAAAGTAGGAAAGCTAGTGTAGCTCCAATACTGCTCGCAAATGAGACAATAACGATTCCCCAACCCAAACCGAAAATTGCACCTCCCAGTAACGAGACAATCGCAGCGCCCGGAATAGAAAGCGCTGCGATAATTACATAAACAGAGAAATAAATAAGCGCGGTCAGCGTAAAGTTTTCATCCCGAAATTGTAGAATTTCAGTGAACTGTGACTGGACATAGTTGAGAGTTAAGTACTTGTCTAAGCCAAACAAAAAATATCCGCCAATTGCGAGAGCAATAAGTGCTATTAAGATGATCCTGGTTATATTCACTCAAGCAATCCTTAACGTCGGGGTAAGCTAGGAACAATGCGGGTTTCACCAATTTTTCATGGTGTCGATCTGAGTTAATTTATCCTTGCTATAGAAATTCGATATGCTATAAATCTCTTGCAATCGATTCTACAGAAGCCGAATATCGCGTTTTCCATCGAATATAAACGCTTACCCTTCATAAGTTAAGAGATTCTAGACCGTGACAAAAATCGAATCCCATCGAGAGTTTCCATTCACTCGGATGCGCCGCATGCGAAAAGATAGCTTCAGCAGGCGTCTAATGCGGGAAACCACTTTGACAACAGATGACCTAATTTTCCCGGTTTTTATTGTTGGTGGNTCCAAGCAGAGACAGCCCATCGAATCCATGCCTGGCATGTTNAGGTTAAGTGTCGATCAGCTTGTGAAAGAAGCAGCTGAATTAGTTGCTCTCGGTATCCCAGCTATTGCGCTGTTTCCAGCTCCAGATGCATCAGCAAAGACCGAGGACGGAAGCGAATCTTTCAATCCAAATGGGCTGGTTCAGGAAGCTGTGCGTTCGCTAAAGCTGGCGCAACCAGAATTGGGAATAATAACCGACGTAGCTCTCGACCCTTATACAACCCACGGACAAGACGGAATTATTGATACGAATGGCTACGTACTCAATGACGAGACAGTAAAGGTACTAGCCAAACAGGCATTGTCCCATGCTGAGGCAGGTGCAGATATCGTGGCTCCTTCCGATATGATGGATGGACGGGTTGCAGCTATCCGATCGGTACTCGAAGAGAATGGCTTAATCTACACTCGTATTCTTTCTTACTCTGCGAAATACGCTTCCAGTTATTATGACCCCTTTCGTGACGCTGTTGGTTCTAGCGGTAACCTGGCCAGCGGAAATAAATATAGTTACCAGATGGATGTAGCCAATAGCGACGAAGCAATACAGGAAGTAGGATTGGACTTGGCTGAAGGAGCCGATATGATAATGGTCAAGCCGGGGTTGCCCTATTTGGACATCGTACACCGGGTAAAGCAAGAATTTGGTGTGCCCACATTTGTCTACCAAGTGAGCGGCGAATATGCAATGCACATGGCCGCCGCCCAGAAAGGTTGGTTGGAGGAAGATGCTGTAGCCATGGAATCGCTACTAGCCATCAAGCGTGCGGGAGCTGATGCAATACTCACTTACTTCGCCAAGAAAGCAGCAGCGATACTAAGTGCTAAGGAAGTCTAGATAAGTAGCGCGCCCCAAGCTGGCAAAGACTTTTTATGACTGATACCTTGAATCTTTGATTTTTGACATTATTATTACCTGCAAACAAANTTATAAGTGGNCTCTTTACTAAATTGGTTGTGAATTCTGAAAAAATCACCTCGAATACTAAAATCCTATCTTTCACCTAAAAGAGGAAAACCGTATGAGCGAAAAAATCGTTCACATTTCTGACAATAGTTTCGAGCAAGACGTGCTTCTGGCTGAAGGGCCCGTCTTAGTCGACTTTTGGGCTGAATGGTGCGGGCCCTGCAAGGCAATTGCACCAGTACTGGAAGAATTAGCCGATGAATACGAAGGCAAATTGAAGGTGTGCAAGATGGATGTTGATTCTAACACCTTAACTGCACCAAAATATGGCATTCGGGGAATACCCACGCTGATCGTCTTTAACAACGGTGATGTTGCNGGTACTCAAGTGGGAGCAATGTCTAAATCTCAGTTATCGGCTTTTATTGACAGCGTCATTTAAATTGCGTTTAATGCTAAGCCACAAGCCAAATTACCTGAATAATAAATCTATAATNGTTACTTAAGTAAGTTAAATAACAGTTTTCAACCATTTTCAACGAGCTAAAACCTCCGCTCTACGTTTAATAATAGTTTTACAACAACCCTTAACCCAATTAGCAATCCTTTTACAGCTAGCAACGCATAAGGTTTTACCCTTTACATCTANAACAAGGTGTAATGCCGGGTGCTATTCAGGCCACTCACGCACAATTTATCAAATAAAATCTACCTAACTTTCTCACTACAAGAATTTCAAAATGAACCTGACAGAACTCAAACAGAAACCAATTGGCGAATTACTAGATACCGCTCATGANATGGGTTTGGAAAATGTATCGCGAACACGCAAGCAAGACATTATTTTTGTTATCCTCAAAAAACATGCTAAAAATGGCGAAGATATCTATGGCGATGGTGTATTGGAGATTTTGCAAGATGGGTTTGGGTTTTTACGTTCGGCTGACTCCTCCTATCTCGCTGGTCCGGATGACATATACGTATCACCGAGTCAGATTCGTCGCTTCAACCTTCGAACTGGAGACACCGTCGCAGGAAAAATAAGACCGCCAAAGGATGGCGAACGCTACTTTGCGTTACTGAAGATCGCNGAAATAAATTTTAGCAAGCCTGATGATTCCAAGCATAAAATCCTTTTCGAAAACCTTACTCCTCTTTTCCCACAAGAACGCCTTCATCTTCAGGTCGGCAACGGTAGCACCGAAGATTTAAGTGCCAGAGTAATTGACCTGACCGCTCCAATAGGGAAAGGACAGCGTGGCTTAATAGTGTCGCCACCTAAAGCAGGTAAGACGTTAATTTTGCAAAATATGGCACAATCTATCACCAAGAATACCCCTGAATGCCGCCTAATCGTATTGCTAATTGACGAGCGACCTGAAGAAGTAACAGAGATGCAACGCTCAGTGCGAGGTGAAGTTGTTGCAAGTACGTTCGATGAGCCACCCTCACGCCACGTGCAGGTAGCAGAAATGGTGATCGAAAAAGCAAAGCGATTAGTAGAGCACANGGAAGACGTANTAATTCTCCTCGATTCAATTACACGACTAGCACGAGCTTACAACACCATCGTCCCATCATCAGGAAAAGTGTTAACAGGCGGTGTGGATGCGCATGCATTAGAGAGACCGAAGCGATTCTTTGGGGCAGCAAGGAACCTTGAGGAAGGAGGCAGCCTTACCATCATTGCCACAGCTCTCATTGAAACTGGTTCGAAAATGGATGAAGTAATTTACGAGGAATTCAAAGGTACTGGCAACATGGAGCTACTTCTAGACAGGAAAATTGCTGAGAAACGAGTTTATCCAGCTATCAATGTNCGCAGATCTGGCACGCGCCGCGAAGATTTATTAACTAGCGAAGAAGAGCTACAGAGAATGTGGATCCTACGTAAGCTGCTAACTTCGATGGAAGACGTACAAGCGACTGAGTTTATTTTGGATAAGTTAAAAGATACTAAAACGAACGACGAATTTTTCAACGCCATGAAACGCAAATAGTCACATTAGCAACATACTCCCAGGTTAACGCTTATTTCTATCCAAGCCTGAACTACACAATCACCCTATGGCATTTTCAGATTTACGAGACTTTATCAAACTGCTCGAGAAAGAGGGTGAGTTAAAACGAATTTCTATTGAAGTAGACCCATATCTTGAAGTGACAGAAATTTCTGACCGTGTATTACGCGAAGATGGCCCTGCTCTTCTATTTGAAAATCCCAAAGGTTCCTCTATACCTTTACTGGTTAACCTATTCGGCAATACTCGGCGTATTGCTCTAGCAATGGGCCAAGAAGATATTGATGGATTAAGGGATGTTGGTAAGTTAATGGCGTTTTTGAAAGAACCCACTCCTCCCTCTGGATGGAAAGATATCTGGCAAAAACTTCCCAGTTACAAGCAAGTATTAAATGTCTCACCTAACGTAAAAAAATCAGCACAATGCCAGGACATAGTGATAAAGGAAGATGAAATTGATCTGTCTATGTTTCCAATTCAGACTTGTTGGCCGGGCGACGTCGCTCCGCTTGTGACCTGGCCTTTGGTGATCACACGCGGACCTCAAAAAGAACGACAGAATCTTGGCATTTATCGGATGCAGCTACTGGGTCACAACAAACTTATAATGCGCTGGTTGTCCCATCGCGGTGGAGCGCTGGATTTCAAAGAATGGCAGCATCAATATCCCGGTAAAGCGTTCCCCNTTTCCGTCGCAATAGGTGCCGACCCTGCCTCTATACTAGCGACCGTGACTCCAGTGCCGGACAGCCTATCGGAATACGCTTTCGCTGGGCTCTTACGTGGCAGTAAAACTGATGTCGTCAAATCCCTAACCAATGATTTACAGGTACCAGCAAGTGCCGAAATTATCCTAGAAGGAGTAATAGAACCAGGAGAATTCGCGAATGAAGGACCCTATGGAGACCACACAGGTTACTACAATGAAGTTGAGCAATTTCCGGTTTTTACCGTAAAACGAGTTACACACAGAAAAAATCCAATCTATCATAGTACTTATACTGGACGACCACCTGACGAGCCTGCAATGTTAGGTATGGCGTTGAATGAAGTATTTGTNCCACTATTGCAAAAGCAATTTCCTGAAATCGTAGATTTTTATCTACCTCCCGAAGGTTGCTCTTATCGGCTGGCAGTCGTGAGCATTAAAAAGCAGTATCCTGGTCATGCAAAACGAATCATGATGGGTATCTGGTCATTCCTCAGGCAATTCATGTATACGAAATTTATCGTNGTTGTTGACGACGATATCGATACNCGAAAATGGGAAGACGTAATCTGGGCAATCACTACTCGAATGGACCCAATTCGGGATACCGTTCTAATCGATAATACGCCTATCGACTACCTCGATTTTGCTTCACCGGTTTCAGGTTTGGGCTCCAAGATGGGTCTCGATGCTACCAATAAGTGGCAAACTGAGACCAAAAGGACGTGGGGAACCCAAATTGAAATGAGCCCTAAGGTCAAAGAGCGCATCGACCACCTTTGGTCAGAACTAGGGATCAGTGACTGACTTTGTTATCTGTCGGCATCGGTAGTTCCAGTAACTGTACTCCGATCAAATCACCGTAGACTTTCATATAGGTTTCACTGGCCTCTAACTCGCCCAGGTATTTCAGAAGCCTGCTGAGTTCTCCACAAGCCTCGGCGCAAGGTGCGACCTTGATACTTGCTTCATAATATTCCTTAGCTTTACCCCAAAGTTCGTTGCGCATGCAGATTCTGCCTAGGCTCAACAGCAAATATGCATTGGCAGGGCGTTCCTTGAGCCATTTCTCTGCAATCAGAAGTTGTTGCGGACTGGTGCTAAAATCCTGTTCACCATAAAAAAGTACCAAGGAATCATTCCAATTTTGTGTAATCGCTTTTTCGATAACCTTAGCCGCCGCCGATTTTTCATTCAGCTTGAGTAGAAGTTCTGAATAAAGTTTTACAATCTGTTCATTTTCCTTGCATCTTGCTGACGCTTTCTTCCACAGCAAGGTCAAATGGCCCAACACTTTATGTTCGTCTGCTTCCTGTCCTAGCCCACTGTAACAAACATACAAATCTTCCTTAAAAATCAGTAGATTAATTCTCGCACTCTCTTCATCGTCAATGACTTTCTTTTTCTCTAGTGCCGGCAACAGTTCCTTAAGTTTATTCCAATCTTTAAGTTGCAGATAGGCTTCCTTCAAAAGTTGCAGAAGCATTGCATCATTAAGGGAACTNTTTTTGAGTCTTTCTAGCACGGCTACGCATTGTTCTAACTGGCCTGACTTAAATAGTAATTGGGCACGAAGGGAGTTAACCGTAGAACCAACAGTGGGATATTCTTGTTCTGCNTTATCCAGCCAGTGCTCCCATGAATTCCTGTTATCGAGGTTGTAAGCAGCATAGGCTGCCGCAAGGTAGTTAATAACAGTCGCATCTTTAGCAGAGATACTCTTAGTTAGCAGATTATAACTTGATCGCCAATTTCCTCGTATTAAATACAACACCCCTTCTATGGTTATACTTCGTTCCCGTTTTTTACGTTTCTCGCTGATAGCTTTGCCGATATAAACCAACCTATTAGGATTTATCCACCGAAGTATAGTAGTCGCAAAACGAAATAACAGGTAAAGAACACCTAGTGCTACGATCAATGTAAATAAGCTAGTTTCGAATGTATAGCTCCCGAATGCGACCAATAAATAACCTGGATCAATGGGAAATCCCATATAAAAGGTCATCCAGAGACCTACTACAATTACAAGTAGACTGTATATAAATAGACGTACCATGATAATTTTATTGTTCGCTGGCAATTAGTCTTCTAAGAAGACTGAGTGACTCATTTATTAAAGGCAGGGAAGGATTTAGATCAATTCCTGCTAGTTCATTAATTTCAGTCAATATAGTTTCAGCGGCGACAGTGTCCATAACCGCATATCGCTGGACCCAATCCNTAGCATTAGTCAAACTTGTTTGATAGAGGTTCTGATCGCCAGAAACGACGGCTAGCTTCGCTTGCTCTAGCATAAGCTCAAATGTTTGTTTGATATATATATCTTGACCGGACGCTAGCATAGCCTCTGGTATCCCGTCCCATTTACGCCATACAAAAATAGATCTCAGGAATGATAGTGTTGCATTAAGGAAACTACCCTGGCTGGACTCTACCTCTTCAAAAGCTGATTCAGTATTTCGCCTATTTTCGAAATTCTCACGCATGGAATTGAGTAAATTAATATTTTCCGCCTGCAACGCTATGTTGGCGATACGCAAATAAACACCTTCCAGATCCACCATCTGAACTGCCCGGAGTTGAGCCGATTCGCGAGAAATAACTTCACGAACGGCGAACACATTGCTATTGCCAGACTGCGACAGAGCGCTGTCAGCAGATTGCATCAAAGCAAGTGCTGAAGCCCTATCTCTCTCTAATTGAAGCTTTTTACCAGCTAAGCCGATCAAGTACTCGGCTTCCAAAAGTTTCCATTGCAGATTAGGTTCAGATTCTGCAGTTGTGTAACGATTTTGCAGCTCTGCTAACTGTTGACGGATTGCCAGTATTTCCTGATTTACGTTGGTTCCTAGTTGCTGGGTTGACTCGCCCTCCGCTGGACCCGACTGGAGTGACTCAGCAAGCTGCTCTTGGAGCTCTTGAATCTGGATTTCTTGTCCCGTTAGCGTTTGAGTTAGTATCTGGCTGTCTTGTTGAAAAGCTAGCAATTCTCTGCGAAGTTGGACCTGCTGGTAAGTGAGAAACACAACACCTGCCACAGCTGGCAAGAACAACATAGCTACTATGATGAATCTACGTCGCGCTTTTTGTTGCTGCCGGCTTGCAGGGGTTTTTGCCTTAGCAGTATTGCTTTTGGAAATCTCGCTTAGAATCTTCGGTGTATCAGGCTTTTCTGCCAAGGGNATTACCTATTCAGTGTATTATTTAACTACAATTTCTAGTTACGTCTTACGTCATCGCTGGCAATATCCCGCAACGTAGCCAGCATTGATGCATCATCGGCTCCATTTGAATTCCTAACTATCTTGTATCCCAGTTTTTCAGCCTGGTCGGCAAGCCTTGCCGAAGGAACCACCAATGGTATCAGACTCAAAGTAGCTTTGTTATCGACGGCAAGTTCCGATAACTGAACCAATGCCTCTCCCGAAGTTATAGTAAACGCATTCACCTGCTTACGATTAACAATATCTATAAGTTCTCTAGGTCCGTAAGCATGGATTTTTCGTCGGTACACCTCGAAGTAATCAACTACTGCACCTCGCTCACGAAGCTCCGCCGCCAATAGCTCTCTACCTCCTTTACCACGCAAGATGCCAATTTGCTTGCCAGCTATCTCTTCAAGCTCTGGCAGTGACAGGAGGTCTTCGCTTGTTACCCCAACATCGGAATGAATGACTGTACACCCAAACAAGTCTGACACTGCTCTTGCAGTTGTAGGCCCAATTGCAATTACCTTAATTATCTCAGGTATTTTCACCGCACAATTTGTAAACCATTCTTTGCTGAATTGTGCTGCATTAGCACTTACAAAAATAAGAATCTGGTAATCATCTATAGCACGAACCTTGTTTTCTAAATACTTAATATCTTCTGTCTTCGCGAGCTGGACAATATCAATGAGTGGAAAGTGGATGGCTTTGCCACCAAGGGATTTTATGGCTTCCCCTAATGACTGTTGTTGCAGAACNGGTCGTGTGACCAATACATTTAGTCCTTGTAAACTTGGGAAGTTCATTGGTTAAACGGTTTCAATTATTTTTTAGCGCTTCCAGAATTTCGGCAGCACCCTGAACAAGTAGATCCTCCGCCACGGTAATACCTAGTTGCTCAGCATGATGAGAATCGCCAGTTAGCTCGCTTCGTAAAACCTTGCCTCCTTCGATATTACCAACCAGTGCTCGGAGAAAAAGTACCTCAGCATTTAATTCAGCGAACGCAGCTATGGGTAGCTGACAACCGCCCTGTAATCTCGAATTCACAGCGCGCTCCGCTAATACACGCGTAGCCGTTTCCTGGTGATGTAAGCAGTCGATAGTTTTAAGTATGTCCAAGTCCTCAGTGCGGCACTCCACTCCCACCGCTCCTTGACCACCAGCGGGAAGACACTGATCAAAACTGAGACGTTGCGTGACACGGCCTTCCAAATCCAACCGTTTAAGCCCAGCAATCGCCAGAATGATGGCATCATATTCACCATTGTCCAGCTTCTCTAGGCGCGTACCGACATTCCCACGCAAATCAACTATCCTGAGATCAGGTCTCAACTGCTTAATCTGGCACTGTCGTCTAGAGCTGGAAGTCCCCACTATTGCCTTCTTAGGAAGTTCTTCAAGAGTTTCGTAATTTCCAGATACGAAAGCATCAGCTGGGTCATCGCGTTCACAGATAACAGCAAGTCCGAGTCCTTTGGGAAATTCCATAGGTATATCTTTCATCGAATGTACAGCAATGTCTGCCTTACCTTCTAGCAAGGCTCGCTCAAGTTCCTTAACAAATAAGCCTTTGCCACCTGCCTTTGCCAAGGGGGAATCGAGCAACTTGTCTCCTCGAGTACTCATTGGCACCAGTTCCACGGCAATCTCATTATGGAAAGCTTCAAGCGCAAGTTTTACGTAGTTAGCCTGCCATAAAGCGAGTGGACTCTTACGTGTTGCGATTCTTAATGATCGGACTGCCATGCTTCTTTTAGTGATGCCGTCAATGATCTGGAGTGGTTCATTTTACGGTAATTGCCTCGCTTTGTCCGATCACACCCAACAACAGAGCTTATGCGCTTATTAAGCTAGANGTATCCTGCTATAATCGCCTGCCTCTGAGAAAGCTGGCTCTCCTCGCCCCCAAGGGTGGTCTTTCAAAAGGAAAATGGGCCTCACTATGAGCAGCAACAAAAGCAGGAAATCTAAAAAACTCTGGGCTAGTAGATTCATCGAAGAAACAGATCATTTTGTAGAAAATTTTACCTCTTCGGTTGATTTCGATAAGCGGCTCCATCCGTACGATATAGATGGATCGATTGCGCATGCTCGCATGCTTTGCAAAGTGGGAATTCTAACCACTGAAGAGGAAACTTCCATCCTCCAGGGACTAGAGTCAATACGAATAGATATCAATNACGGTAATTTCGAGTGGTCTGTTGCACAGGAAGATGTGCACATGAATATAGAGTCCGCTTTAATCGAACGAATCGGTGACGCTGGCAAAAAGTTACACACCGGCCGCTCCCGTAATGACCAGGTAGCAACCGATATTCGTCTGTATGTGCGCTCTGAAATTGATCAAGTGTCTTACTTGATCACGGAGTTCCAAAAAGGGTTGATAGAAACTGCCTCCAGGGAAGTGAATACGATTATGCCAGGCTTTACCCACCTCCAAATTGCACAGCCAGTCAGTTTTGGGCATCACTTAATGGCATGGTATGAAATGCTAGATCGCGATTATGAGCGGTTTCTAGATTGCCGCAAAAGGGTAAACCTGTCCCCATTGGGTGCTGCTGCATTAGCGGGCACTACTTATCCCATCGATAGAGAGTATACTGCCAAGCTACTCGGATTCGACCTACCGACCCAGAATTCGATCGACTCTGTTAGTGATCGAGACTTTGCCATTGAAGTGGCTGCCGCTGCCAGTATTCTGATGACTCACCTGTCCCGATTTTCAGAAGAATTGGTTTTATGGACCTCTGATCAATTTGGATTTGTAACTCTTCCTGACAGATTCTGTACTGGCTCCTCTATCATGCCACAAAAAAAGAATCCTGATGTACCTGAACTCATTCGGGGGAAAACTGGCCGAGTCATCGGCCACCTAGTCTCCCTTCTAACTCTGATGAAATCTCAGCCACTTGCCTATAACAGGGATAACCAGGAGGACAAGGAGCCATTGTTTGACTTGCTTGATACGGTGAAAAGTTGCCTATCCGCTTATGCCCAGATGGCTTCGGCTATTAGCTGCAATCGAGAAAAAATGCTCCGATCCGCCAGTCAGAACCACTCTACTGCTACTGATCTCGCGGATTACCTGGTCAATAAAGGTTTAGCCTTCCGAGATGCTCATGAGGTTGTTGGAAAGGCTGTTGCCAGCGCTATACAAACAAATCGGGGTCTCGCCGACCTAACACTCGATGAATTGCAAGCATTTTCTGAAGCTATCCAGTCTGACGTTTACGAAGTGCTAAGCCCAGAAGGCTCAATTAATTCCAGGAACCATCTCGGTGGTACTGCGCCTAAACAGGTACAAATGGCAATCGATAAGGCTCGAAAAAAATTGAGTAACCGTTAGCGATTTATTGGNGGTTGCAACTCAATCTCGTATTCCCGTTCCTGGTTGTCGCGAAGGGTTCTTACCGTGACGATATCCCCGGGTCGATGTCGTTCCATGATAGAAGCATAATCATCTTCATTNACCACTGCTTGTCCGTCGATCTCAACGATGACATCCCCAAGTTGGATTCGACCAGCAGGAACACTTCTAAGTCCCCGCATACCTAAGCGTTCAGGATCCGTCCCTTCAACAACATCAAGGACAATAACGCCTTCGACCCCCCACAACTCGCGGTAGTACTGGGGTTGTGGAATACGCGTAATACCGAGTATCGGAGTTTGCACACGGCCATATGTGATCAATTCAGGCACAATTCGTTTCACCGTATTAACTGGGATAGCAAACCCGATCCCTGAGCTAGCACCGGTAGGACTGTAAATCGCNGTGTTCACTCCAACTAGTTGTCCAAGCGAATTTAGTAGAGGCCCTCCGGAGTTACCTGGATTTATTGCGGCGTCTGTCTGAATTACATCCCGGATGGTGCGTTGGCTTATGGATTCAATTTCCCTGCCCAGAGCACTGACCACACCGACCGTCATAGTTGTATCAAGACCGAACGGATTACCTATTGCAATTACCTTTCGTCCCACTTCAAGCAAAGAGGAGTCACCAGGTGAAATCGGTATTAGTTCTACGTCTGGCGCTTCAATCTTCAATACCGCAAGGTCCTTATCTGGATCTAGGCCCACTGCTCTGGCGTGATAGCTGGTGCCATTCTGCATGGTCACAGTGACACGATTGGCCTGTTGGACAACATGATAATTGGTGACAATAAAACCCTCCGCACTCCAAATGAAACCAGTGCCGCTTCCTTGTGGTACCTCCTGGGGGTTGAGTGAGTAGAAAGTCCTGACCAAGCGCGAATTGGTTATGTGCACTACCGAAGGGCTGGCCTTCTTGAAGACTTCTATATTATTTTGTTCATCATTAGTCGCAAATTGGTTGTAGTCCGGTGACTGCGAAATACCAANCACTGGTATCACTGCAATTACCAGACTAATTAACAAGGAATGTAATGAATTCATGAATAGATATTTCCCGGCTATGATTAAATCTATAAATGGGAGTTATTTGCTCAAATTCAAGGGAAATCTAGAATCCCAGTGCAGGTGAACCAAAAATCCTTAATTCACCCCATGTTATACTGGACAATGCATGGACCCTCATTACGATACGATAGGAAAAAAGTATTCAGCTACACGAGCTGCAGATCCTCGGATCACCGAGCGGCTCATAGACTTGTTGGCTCTAGAGATTGGCAGTCCTATCATTGATATCGGGGCCGGAACAGGTAATTACAGTTGGGCTCTGGCGGACCATGGGTTCCATGTCTATGCGGTGGAGCCTTCTCGATCAATGCGCGACCAGGCTAAGCCACATGATCGGCTGAATTGGATAGCCGCGATCGCCGAGTCACTGCCAATTCCAGACGCTCAATTTAAAGGAGCTGTGATGACGCTAGCGCTCCATCACCTGGAGGATTGGCAACAAGGGATTCGTGAGGCTCTCCGCGTGATAGGACTAGGCCCGTTAGTCATATTTGCCTTCGATACCAATCACAAAACAGCATTTTGGTTAGTAGATTACTTTCCNCAGTTTTTTGACATCAACNGTGATAGGTCTCCATCCTTTGACGAATTAACTCATTTTGCCAAGGACACGCTAGGAATCACTTTTACGCATCTTCAATTCCCATTGCCCAAGGATCTAATTGATCATTTTTTCTCAGCAGACTGGTCTCACCCTGAAAATTATCTACAGGAAAAATTTCGAAGTGGCATTTCTTCATTCGCTAAACTGGATCAGCAAAATCTGGAACACGGGCTGCAAAGTCTCCACAAAGATTTACAAACAGGCCGGTGGCATCAGAAATATGGGGAACTTCTAGACCTCGAGGAATATGATCAAGGGTACATGTTTGTCCGCCTAGGTGGGGAAACTTATTGATATTTAAAAAGCTGCTTCCACTGGCTTGTTAAAATAGCTCTTTTATTTCCTCCAGCTCAGTTTTCGATATGGCTTCTACGGAATTGATTTCATAAGTTTGAATTCGTACTATTGCTTCATCGAGTTGAGATTCTGCTCTTTGTCATTACCCAATACCTAGTATGAAAAAAATCATAATTATCGACGATGACGAAAAGCTGGGACAGTTGTTAACCCAGTATCTGGAACGTTATGACATGNAAGTTTATGCCGAGATGACACCCAGTAGGGGTCTCAAGCTAATCAAAAAAGTTAAACCAAATTTACTCATTCTGGACGTTATGCTACCAGAGAAGGATGGATTTGAAGTGTGCCGGGAGATTCGAGCTAAATCATCTATTTATGGCCAACTACCAATTTTAATGCTAACCGCGCACGCCGAAGTTACCGATAGAATCGTCGGGTTAGAACTTGGGGCAGATGATTACCTGCCAAAACCATTTGAACCACGAGAACTGGTAGCCCGTATTAATAATATACTCAGACGCAGCGGTGAAGATGATGGCAAAAGAGAGATAAAACCAATAANCGGGCTAGAAGTAGAAATTTCTCGAAGAGAAGTTAGACTAGACGGTAAACCTCTTGACCTTACTACCATGGAATATGAGCTGCTTGTTCTTTTTATGCAGTTTCCCAATAAAACATTTACCCGNGACGAGTTAATGAATCGTTTACGCGGCATAGACGCAGAATTGTTCTCTCGTGCCGTAGACACATTGGTCAGCCGTTTGCGAAATAAACTGAAGGATACGTCCAAGACACCTCGTTTTATTAAGACAATCTGGGGGCGTGGTTATACCTTTGTTGGTGAACAAATCTAACCTTACCTTGATCGTTACTTTCTACTAGCTACATCCAAATATTAATAGTTATGATTTCTTTGATAGNANANGTAAAAAAATCGCTCTTTTTCAGATTGCTTCTGATATTTGGGATAACACTTGTTTTATTTCTACTTATTATATGGATTTCATTACAAACTATTACTGAAGACGATAACACTATCCAAACTATTCCTAATTATTTTACCCGCAATGTTGAGTCTGTCATTGAGGACATAGGCGCTCCACCTAATCTCAGTAATGCCATGCGACTCGCAGATGAGCTTGGTTGGACCATCAATATTCGCAACCCAATAATGCGCTGGAGCTCAAACGCTGAAAACAGACTAAATGTAGACGCTTCTCAATACCTGGAAACACTTTCAAACAANGCAGAAATGCGGACAATTAGNAACGAAGATATCATCATGGTGAAACGCGGTGGCTACGATTTCTATTTTTATCAGCGCTTTATTAACGACAACAGCTTTAACTATATTGTGCTCTATATAGGTCTGACAGTAGCTGCGGTTGTGCTATTTATTAACTACTTCATGGTTAACAGGCTGCTAGATCCAGTGCGTTTGCTCAAACGAGGAGCAGAACGCATTGAGAAAGGTGATCTGAATTTTCGTGTGAAAAGCAATCGCCAGGATGAGCTAGGGGAGCTCACGGAAAGCATCAACCACATGGCGGATTCACTTCAATCGATGCTAGAAGCCAAACGCCAACTACTAATGGCTATTAGCCATGAATTNAGAACACCAATAACCAAAGCTAAATTGCGCCTAGAGTTTATGCCGAAAAGTGAAGAAAAGATGCAGCTGCGAAATGACATCGATGAAATCGATTTACTGATCTCCGATTTGCTGGAAGCAGAACGCCTTAACAATGAACACTCGTCCTTAGTGGCGGAACCAGTTGAGTTTGCCAGATTCGTTAAATCGATTGTTAAGCAGTTCGACTCGTACGAAGGTGGCTTAGATATCGATGTACCCGACGACGATAAAATTTTTAATCTCGATAAGCTCAGAGTACGTCTTCTGATAACCAATCTTNTAAACAATGCGATGCGCCACGGCCAAGAGGGCCCCATCTTTGTAAAAGTCAGTTTTGAGAAGGATAGGGCCATCCTCAAAGTTATCGATCACGGTGAAGGCATTCCCGAAGAGCATTTGCNACAAATCACTGAACCTTTCTATAGGGCTGATAGTTCTAGGCAAAGAAATACTGGAGGATACGGGCTGGGATTATATCTTTGCCGCCTAATCGCCGAAGCCCATGGTGGCNCNCTATTAATAGAGAGCAACATGGGTGAAGGTACGCGCTTGACGGTTCATCTGCCCCGCTATCTCCCTCTCTCAAACCCTAAGTAGTGGGCCTTTTTTAGTTCCCAGATTTGCGTCGCTGAACCCTCAGATAATGCATCACCAATAGAATTATGGTAAGTAGTATTGGAATCAGCGCTGTGTCAATTGCCTTGAGGTTGGCTCCTAATCGTTCTATGTCTTCTGTGAGCTGGTACTGCACATCTCGCAGTCGACGGCGCGTTTCTAACATTTCACCATTAAAACGATCTATTTCTGACTGGATTTCCGGTGTGATTTGACCGATGGGCTCACCATCCTCTACCTGATTCAGATCCGCGAGCGATGCCTCTGTTTCAGCCAAGCGGCTCAGCAAATCGGCCTCCTCGGTTCGTAACCGATCATCTGCTTCACGTTGCAAATCGAGTACACGGGTAAAGGGTCGAGAGTAACGTCCGCGGCTGCGAATACTCACAAGATCCGCACTCCCGCTTAGATTATCCAAGGCATTAATAATTAAATCTCCATTATTCGCAAATGGCTGAGGAATGCGACGCCCTAAAAACTGTGCAACTTGAACCCACATCCGATCACTTAGGAAATCGGTATCGGCGAAAACTACGATGTTAGCTATCGTCCCACTGCCAGATATATGTTCTCGTACCTCAATGACCTCCTCCTCAACTGCTTCTGCTATTTCTTCTTCAGCTTCTTCAGAACCAACTACTTCCTGTTCAACAACTGTGTCCTCTGAAGCAAGACTATTTGAGGTGATCTCACTTTGACTTTCAGATTCTTCCCCCTCTTCTGACACTATCGGGCGCCCTTCAGGAAATGCACTATCAAGAAGGCCGCTGACCCTGGCCGCAACCACATAGCTTTGTTGCGAGGATACGAATTCATCGAACAACACCGACGGATCAGCCACGTTTTCCAATAAAGCAGCATCCATCAACATGGCATCGGTTGAGGATTCGATTANTGGTTCAAAAATTGTACTTGTTTCCTCTAGCTGAGCAATAGCGCCTGCAGAGGAGAAATTTATAGTCTCTAACCCATTGGTTATAATGTCATTCTGAGCGAGATAATTACGTTGCACCCCTAGCATCCCTAGATGAGGGGAAGGTCGCCGAGATTGCCCCATAACAACCCTTAGGGCCAGTTCGTTGTCGGCCAATACCTTATCGTTTTCGAATGCAATCCCCCAAGCTTCAAGTAATCTTGGCAACTCCGATCTCATTCCCGCAGGTATCAGAGTCCCTTGGGGAGACTGAGTAACCATNGAATCGGCATTGGGATCAAGAAATAGCATTATAGCTCCCCCGCGCATAATATACTGGTCGATCTGATAGAGGATCTCTTCCGATAAATCCTGCGGATGGACGACCATAAGAATATCAACCTCGTCATCGATGTGATTATTAGCATCGATGCCAGCAATGTCTACGCGACGAACTTCNTAGAGCTGACGAATGTATTCCATAACCATCCAAGGCGCCGTTGCTTGCCCCCGTACTGGATCAAACCCACCATCTATATCCAGCTGTGTTATTAGCCCAACCACCGGCAGATCAGGATTATTTACTTTGGCAACCAGCTTGATGACCTCGTACTCGAGNAATTNTTCCTGGTCAGGNCGAATTAACGGTATGGTCTCAGAAACCTGCATATTAAACGGCATATTCTCACCAGAGCCGTTCGTGACAACTAACCCGAAGTAGATTTCTTCTCCTCCCTGNGTCACTGGAACCGGCTGGATCCCAAACTGCGTAGCCAGATCTTCATCCTCAGAAAATGGCTCTGGATCAATCACGCTTAGGCGCAGGTTACTGTTACTTGCCATCACAATTTCCCGCAGCAATTCCTGAACACGGGTGGCGAAACTCCTAATTTGAGGAATATCCTCCGTCGCACTATCAGAGTAGAAAAACATCACTTCAAGTTGCTGATCTAAATTTGAAACAATATTACGGGTACCATCAGACAACGAGTAGAGACGATCCTCAGTAAGATCTATACGCAAGCTGCTGGGCATGAAACTGATCATGGCCACGCTCAAAACCAGCCCGGCTGTGATGCTGACCAATCCCAATGGAGAGAAAAAAGTTTTTTTGTTCATTACAGCAGGCCTCTTTTAATTAGCTTTTTTCATTTCAATAACAATCGCGCTGGCTAACAACCAAGCCGCAATAAAAACNGTAAAAAATAGAAAGTCCCTTATATCCAGGACACCCCTTGCGATGGAATCGAAGTGCGTGAGAAAGCCCATCGCGGAAAAGGCATCTACCAAGACTTGCGGCACCCACTGCGGAAACGCATTGAGCAAGATCGGCGACCCCATGATCACAAATAGGAAACAGATTGCCACAGTTAAAATAAAGGCAATCACTGGATTCTTGGTACAGGCTGACAAGCAGGAGCCAATAGCGAGAAACCCGCCCGCCATGAACCAGCTACCCATATAAGCAGCAACAATTACACCGTTATCTGGGTTCCCAAGATAATTCACCGTTAACCAAATAGGAAAAGTTAGTAATAGCGCGATGCCTGTTAATACCCAGGCAGCGAGAAACTTTCCAATTACTGCTTCTGATAATCGTATAGGCAATGTTAAAAGTAATTCGATAGAGCCGGTCTTGCGTTCGTCTGCCCATAGTGTCATCGCAATAGCCGGCACCATGAAAAGATAAAGCCAAGGGTGAAAACTAAAAAAAGGCAACAGATCTGCTTGGCCTCGCACATAGAAGCCGCCGAGTTCAAAGGTGAAGATGCCATTGGTGATAAGAAAGATCACAATAAAGACATATGCTAATGGCGTGGCAAAATAGCTTAATAACTCTCGTCTAAAAATAATACCAAGATTCCCCATCACGCTACCCTCCCTTTCGGAAGCTGTGTCACTTTTCTAAAAACATCTTCTAGCTCACCACGNTTAATATGGAACTCGGAAACGGGCCATTGCTTGGATTGGGCCACCTCTGACACTTTGTTAAAGATGGGTGTGCCATCTTTCGTCAATATTGTGTAACGAAGCTGATCTTCCGGATCCTTTTCAACTACCCCGATTTCCGGAATCCCCGCCAGATCAGCTGCCAGATCGTAGTCATCGGTCAGCTTGATATTGACCGCATGATGATATTTGGATTTCGCTTCCAGTTCAGCTGGCGTGCCATCAACTAAAATTCTACCCTCAGCAATAATGATCGCTCGGGTACAAACAGCCGTGACTTCTTCAAGAATGTGGGTAGAAATAATTACAATCTTGTCTCGCGCTAAGTTCTTTATCAATTCTCGTACATGAAACTTCTGGTTTGGATCNAGCCCATCGGTTGGCTCATCCAGAATCAACACCTTTGGGTCGTGCATAATGGCCTGGGCTAGTCCAACCCGTCTTTTGAATCCCTTGGATAAAGTGTCGATGGTTTGGTGGGAGACGGACTGCAGTTCAACTTCTTCCAACACATGTTGTACGCGAACAACTATTTCTTCTCCCCGGTACCCTCGTATCTGGGCCACGAATTTGAGGAACTCCAACGTTGTCATATCCCCATAGCAAGGTGCACCCTCAGGCAAGTAACCTATCAATCCCTTAGCCTGTATCGGATTCTCAGTTATATCAAAGCCATCGATGATTGCGGTTCCGGCTGAGGGCGCCAGAAAGCCAGTAATTACTTTCATTGTAGTGGACTTTCCCGCACCGTTTGGGCCGAGAAACCCCAAGACTTCTCCCTCTCTTACATTGAAATTAAGATCATTAATGGCGGTAAATTGATCAAATTTTTTTGTTAGATTAGCTATTTCAATCATTTCTTTTCTTATCCTGACTTTTACGAGTGAACTTCTCTTAACAGGAGGGTTCGGTGGATGAAGCTATGTCTGTAAAATTCTGACCGGCAACTATATGCATGTTCCACTAAATTTTCAAGATGCTAAGAGCCAGTCTACAATTTCCTGTTAAATCAGCCAACTAGGAGAGCATTCGGTCTTTCAGAGAAGGTCAAAATTGACTGTGTTTATAGACGCCGACAGTTTATAATCGCCGCCTTCTTAAGATCTAATATGTTTTAGCCAACAATGAACCGAATTATCAGTTTGTTGCTAATAGGCATTCTCGCCTTATCTCTTACCTATTGCGGCCAGAAAGGTGGTTTGACTCGCCCTGAACAAATTCAGCTTACGTTCGCCCCAAAATAACTACCCTCCAGCGAGGGATAACCAATAATCTAAGCGTTCAAAAACTAATGGATCATTTTAACTACCAAGGTGACTCTCTGTTTGCCGAAGCTACACCCGTAGCAGACATTGCCAGTAAATACGGTACCCCGTGNTTTATATACTCACGGGCTACACTGGAACGCCATTACCGCGTCTATGAAAAAGCTCTTGAGGGATGTCCACATCTTATATGTTTTGCTGTTAAAGCGAATTCAAACTTGGCAGTTATCAACGTGCTCGCCCGCATGGGTTCAGGCTTCGATATAGTATCCGGCGGAGAACTAGAAAGGGTTATCGCAGCTGGAGGCGATGCTAGCAAAGTTATTTTTTCGGGTCTTGGTAAAACCGAAACTGAAATCGAAAGATCCCTTAAACTCGGCATTTATTGCTTCAATATCGAATCTGAAGCCGAATTAAACCGAATTAATGAGATAGCCCAAAGGCTAGACATAAGGGCACCTATCTCTGTACGCGTAAATCCCGATGTGGATGCNGATACACATCCCTATATTTCCACCGGCCGAAAAGAGAACAAGTTTGGCATTGCCGCCGAACAGGCGATCGATATCTACCGCTTTGCAGCTACCTTAAAGGGAATAAACATTCTTGGCATCGATTGCCACATAGGATCGCAGTTAACCAGTATTGAACCCTTTCTGGACGCCACAGACCGGTTATTGACTCTATCTGACAGGTTGGCCGATGAAGGCATACCGCTTAGCCATGTTGACGTGGGGGGTGGCCTAGGAGTTACCTATGGAGAGGAAGAACCACCACATCCTTCTGAGCTAATTGCGATGATCAGAAGCCGGTTCGCTGAACGAGAAATTACGTTACTAGTTGAACCTGGTCGAACGATTGCTGCGAACGCCGGCATTTTTGTAACAAAGGTNGAATATCTTAAGCACACCAACCACAAAAATTTTGCCATTGTTGACGGGGCTATGAATGACTTACTGAGACCGGCACTCTACGGCGCCTGGCAGGAAATTATTCCAGTGCATAAACGACAAGGGAAAAGAATTGTTTATGATGTTGTGGGACCTGTGTGTGAATCTTCGGATTTTCTAGGCAAAGAACGAACATTATGTATTGAAGCTGGCGACCTTATGGCTGTCAGATCTTCAGGAGCTTACGGTTTTGCTATGAGCTCGAACTACAATACTCGGCCTCGGTCTGCAGAAATTATGGTTGACGGTGACAAAAGCCACCTAGTGAGATCTCGTGAATCAGTTACTGAACTTTTCACCAGTGAGTTCTGTTTGCCCTCTTGAAGTGAATGAAATCAAAATATGCGAATTCCATTTACAAAAATGCAAGGATTAGGAAACGATTTCATGGTGTTGGACTTGATATCCAATAGNGTATCGTTAACTACTGAGCAAATTCAAAAACTCGCTGACCGGCATTTNGGTATAGGCTTTGATCAACTNTTACAAGTTGAGCCACCNAGCAGCCCAGNTATTGATTTCAATTACCGCATTTTCAATGCCGATGGAAATGAAGTGGAACATTGTGGTAATGGCGCTCGTTGCCTCGCAAATTTTGTTAGACAAAAAGGCCTCAGTAACAAGAACCCGCTTACGGTAAAAACTATTAACCGAGTGTTGTCAATACACACAAGCGGTCAAAAAGAGGTTACAGTGGATATGGGCCAACCAGTATTTAGTCCTGGAGAAATNCCGTTCCTTNCTGACTCAGCGTCANAGACTTACACGCGNTTTATACCTTTAAANGGCCACAAGACCAATGTGGAATTCTGTGCTCTNTCGATGGGTAATCCCCATGNCGTNATTATTGTTGAAGACCTGGACAAGACTGCCGTAAAAGATATTGGAGAGGCATTAGGAAAACATATCGATTTTCCAGAGGGAGTAAATGTCGGATTTGCGCAAATAATNTCTAGAAGCGAGATCAATGTGCGAGTGCACGAACGCGGTGCGGGAGAAACGCTGGCCTGTGGTACGGGCGCCTGTGCTGCCATGGTAGCTGGTTGCCTGTTGGGCACCTTAGATGATGTGGTCAAAGTAAACTTGAAGGGCGGATACTTGACAGTCAAGTGGAAGGGACAAGCTTCTCCAGTGTTGATGACAGGCCCAGTATGCACAGTATATGAGGGGGNGATCGAGTTATGAGTAATGATGCTTCAGCCACCAAAAAAGTTGCTATCAAAAGCCACTCAAGGGAATCGAGTCTGACCGAAGAACAGGTCGTGGCTTACCTTCGTGACAATTCTGATTTTTTTATTCGACAGGAATGCCTGCTTGCCGATCTTTCTTTGCCGCATGAGAGTGGTAAAGCTATCTCTTTGCTTGAAAAACAAGTCACCATCCTTCGNGACCGAGGTATCGANGCCCGTCACAAACTGAATGATTTACTAGAAAACGCACGTAATAATGATCAGCTTTTTGAAACAACACGTGGCCTGGTACTCGCCTTAATGCGCACAGCGAACGTGACAGAGATTGCAGAAATTACTCGGAATCAGCTCTTTAGTCATGCCAATATTGATGCTTGTGAAATTATTTTGGTAGATCATCCCAATTTGNATATCGTTCAATCATTAAGAACAAAATCGCTTGAAAAACTGAANCAAGAGTTCAATGACGTATTTCGGCTGAAGCGCACCCATTGCGGCGCTATGACCGAGAAGGATATTGCCTCTTTGTTCCCCTTTGGCAACGGCAAAATTCGATCAACCGCCTTGTGCCCAGTAATTAGTAACGGAGAAGTACTGGGTCTACTTGCCTTCGGCAATAAGGCTGAAAACTATTTTAGTTTGCATCTCGATACCCTGTTCCTTGATTTTATCGGCCATGTTGTAGGAGCAGCATTAGACAGGCTACTCACAGCAAACTGTGACTAGTCGAGCNCTAAATAGCTTGACGCGGTGAATATAAACCAGAATCCTTCCTCTTATGGTCACTGAAAAAGCATCGGAAAAGGGAAAACTGGTTTCTGTAATCTGTCGTACGGTTGGTCGCCCCGAGCTGGCCCAGGCCCTCGAGTCAATATCCTCGCAAGGNTACCCNCATATNGAACTTGTTTTAGTCAANGCGACTAAAAGAGATTTATCTCTATTTGAGANTCTACTCGAATCTGTAAACACAGTAATGGTNTATCCTGAACAGGTCCTAAAACGGTCTGAGGCGGCAAACGCAGGATTGGAAGCTGCTAGCGGCGACTACTTGATGTTCCTAGATGACGACGATTGGATCGATACAGATCACATTGCATCATTGGTGGACTATCTCGATACCCACGACGATATCAGAGCTGTTTATAGTAGCGTTCAAAAAAGCAATTCAAAAGGAGAAAATATTCCCTATGTGTTTGCACACGACTATGACCCCCTAACCCTAATGCGGGATAACTATATTCCAATTCACGCCATGCTTTTTTCACGATCATTGTTAGACGAGGGCTGCCTATTTGATGAGGAATTCGATATCTATGAAGACTGGGACTTTTGGCTACAACTCAGTAGATATACCAACTTTCATCATGTTAACAAGATATCAGCCCACTATAGACAAGGCGGTGACTCGGATACCGCTTCTGAAGACGATACTCAGCGATACAATGCAGATAATAAATTAGGGAAAGCTCGAGCCGCTATTTTCGAAAAATGGAAGTCACACTGGAGCGGCAAAAAAATTAACCAACTTCTTGGTGAACTTGATCAATCTAAACTGGTAACTGATCTTGCGGATAAACTGAAAGGCTCACATAAACGTCTCGAAGAAGAATACAAGAAAAGTGACAAGCTGAATGATGCGTTTGAGCAAAGTCAACGAGAATTGGAAAGCTCTAGGAAGAAAATCCAGACTAGAGAATCAAAATTATTGGTTACCAAGGAAAAACTTACTGAGAAGCAATTGGAACTCGATGCTTTGGCCCATGCCAAAAAGAATATAGAAAAAAATCTGAACTTAAACATCACACAGTTGAAAGATCAAATCACGCAATGGGAAGGTCAAATCGCGCGGTTGGAAGGTCAAATCGCGCGGTTGGAAGATCAAATCACACGCTTGAAAGATCAATCGAAACATTTGAACTTACACATTGAGCAATTAGTACACGGGCAACAAGTAGTATTGAACTCACTTAGCTGGAAACTTACTAGCCCTTTGCGACGCGTGCGCGCCCTTTTCACTCCTTCTAAGCAAAGTTCTGGGAAATTTGCAATGGAACCCGTTAATGACCCAGCTTCAGAGTTAACTGATGAATTTGAATCTCCCGAACCGGCAAATGCAACGGAGGCTATTGTCCCCACTATTAAGCCTGATGATACTAAAGCTGAGCATAACTTCCTGGCTAAGGCAGAACTGAAAAAATTTCTGGCTTCCAATCAAATGTTGAAATTGCCGATTCCTGAACAGGCTATCTTAACTATTGTTTTAGTTTTTCATAATCAGGCTCACTTAAGCCTCTTGTGCCTCCGTTCACTATTAGAATTTGCAGATGTACCTTTCCGTCTCGTTATTGTTGATAACAACTCCTCTGATGACACAACCAAACTGTTGGACCATATTGAGAATGCTCTAATCATGTATAACGAGGATAACCTCGGTTTTGTTAGAGCCGTTAACCAAGCTGCCGAGTCCGTAAAAACAGAATATATGTTACTTCTCAACAACGATGCTGTTATAGAACAAGCTACCCTGTCCACTGCTATCAA
>PARV01000034.1 GCA_002712055.1 Gammaproteobacteria bacterium
TGAAGTAGTAATTGCACCTCCTGAAACTGCTGATCTCGCGATGACATATAGGAATGTTCATAACTGGATAATGGTGGGCCAGGAACTCGAATACTTCGAAACTTTCTATGCAGCATTAAAACCCGGAGGCATTCTCGGCGTAGTCGAGCACCGCGCATTACCAGGCTCCAGTATGCAAGTAATGGAAACAACAGGTTATGTAACGGAACAATATGTAAAAGAAATAGCGATGAAGGCTGGATTTGAGTTTGTAGCCTCGTCGGAAATCAATGCTAACCCGAAAGACCTTACCAAGTATCCAGAAGGCGTGTGGTCCCTGCCACCTACATACCGACTGGGCGATCAGGATCGGGAAAGATATTCGAAAATCGGTGAAAGTGACCGCATGACACTGAAATTTCAAAAACCGCTGAAATAAATGTCGAATCCAGTATGCCTAGTAGTCGGAGCAGGTGATTACATTGGCGCCGCAATTGCTCGCCGGTTTGCAGAAGGTGGTTACATAGTCTGTCTGGGTCGCCGAAATGGTGATAAATCTGAAGGGCTGGTCAAAGAAATTACAGGAACTGGCGGTACTGCGTATGCATACAATCTCGATGCCAGAGAAGAAACCCAAATCAAGGAGCGTTTCGCAGCGATAGAAAATGAGATTGGCCCACTGGAGGTGGTTATCTCGAATCCAGGTGGCAATGTGAATTTCCCTATTCGGGATACTACTCATCGCGTTTTCTATAAGGTCTGGCTAATGGCTTGCCTCACGGGATTTCTCACCGGCAGAGAGGCTGCCAAGTACATGGTCCCGCGCGGCAAAGGTTCGATATTCTTTACTGGCGCCACCGCTAGCCTGCGGGGAGGGAGTGGTTTTGCGGCTTTTGCTAGTGCTAAATTTGCATTACGTGGACTGGCTCAAAGCATGGCTCGTGAACTAGGGTCAGAAGGCATTCACGTCGCCCACTTGATTATAGATGCCGGGGTAGACACTGCCTTTGTTAAAGAAAGGTATCGTGATCGGGGAATAGACCCCGATGAATTACCGCAACATACTCTAATGAACCCTAAGTCCGTGGGAGAAGCTTACTGGATGCTACATAATCAGAGCCGAGATGCCTGGTCCCATGAAATTGATTTACGTCCTTTCAGAGAGAAGTGGTAGAGGAACATAGCTGCCAAACCGGTATACCAGAACGCTTTAATAAATGTGTTTTTTAAAAAAGGGAGAGCACTTCAATATGTCAGTAAAAGTTGAGTTTCATTTTGATTTTGGTAGTCCAAATACCTACTACTGCCACCAAGTACTTCCAGAAATTGAAGAACGAACTGGGGTAAACTTTGAATACTTTCCTATACTACTCGGAGGAATCTTCAAGGCAACTAATAACAAACCTCCTATGCAACAGTTTGAAGGCGTAGCAAACAAACCCCAATACCATGCTCTAGAAACAGAACGTTTTATAAAGAAACACAATATCACCGGATTCAAGATGAACCCCTATTTTCCCATCAACACCCTGCACATTATGCGAGGTGCAATCTACGCCAAACATCAGGGATTCTTCAACAAATACGTTACCGCCATATATAAATCCATGTGGGAACTAGAACTGGATATGTCGAATCCTGAGGTCATTGCTCAGGAACTGAATACTGCAGGGTTACCGGCTGACGAAATAATAGCTGGCACCCAGAAACCGGAAATAAAGCAAGAACTTATCGACAACACCAATGCCTCAGTAGAACGAGGTACATTTGGATCACCTACCTTCTATGTTGTTGATGAGATTTTCTTTGGCAAGGACAAGTTAAGAGAGGTCGAAGAGGAAATTTTGGCTCAATCCTGATTTCTGATGCGGTCAAAAACTCGTACTAGGTTAATCGGAGCATTAAAGGTATCGGGCTGTATAAGCATTTCTACGCGTAACCGGTTGCCATTTTCTTCCAGTGTGTAAATCTCGATTGTAAAGCCACCGTCGCGAGGGCGTGCTTCTACGATTAGAGCGTCATCTTCCCAATTTGCTGAAGACCAGTCCTGACCACCCTCACTATAGAAGTCATTGGCCGTAATACGGCGACGGCGACCGTCAGTATGGAATACGCGCGAATAATCATCTTGATAACTAAATAAAAACTCCGGCTCTTCGTACTCAATTCTTAGTACGTCATCATAGGATATACGGTCATATAATTCGTGTTCAGGGGGTCCGCCGCGGTAAAAATCTTCCTTCCGGTTAAAAAAACCTCGACTATCCCGGCCTCCCCCGGCCTCTATCGCCTCGCCGACCATATCATCTGTGTTGTCGCTCAACTCCTCGTTGATCAACCAGGCGCCTATAATGCCTTCGGAAATATTTTGGGCAAAAAGCCCCACTGATGACATAAGCACCAATGACGGAAAAAATAGAAGTAATAAAACTTTGTTACTCATTGTTCTGCTCTACTAAACCCCCAATACCAGTCTTAACCGATTCCTTTTAACCAATCAGCTATAGACTGGCCTATTTCATCTGGTGAATCTTCCTGTAAAAAGTGGTTACCAGGCACCGTTACCTCAGTCTGATTGGGCCAACTGCGACAAAATTCTCGCTGTGCACCAATTAATATTGCCCCAGGGTCAGCGTTGATAAATAGTTTTGGTACTGTCGATTGACACAACCAATCCGCATAACTCTGGACAATCTCCACGACGTCTGGAGGCTCTCCTTCAATTGGAATCTGACGAGGCCAGGTAAGGGTTGGTCTACGATCCTCTCCAGGTTCCGTGAAAGGCCGCCGATAAATTTCCATTTCTTCTTCCGTTAGCTCTCTTAGCACCGAACCGGGTAAGACTCTTTCTACGAATACGTTTTTGTCTAATATCATGCCTTCTCCCGCTGGCGAGCGAAAACCCTGAAACACTCCACGGGCTGCTTCCGGCCATTCATCCCAGCTCACAGGCTTTACAATGCTCTCCATGTAACAAAGCCCCTTGATGGAATCTCGATGTCGATTGGCCCAGTCGAAACCTAAGGCGGAACCCCAATCGTGAATTACGAAGGTGACGTTCTGGTCCACACTCAGAGCCTGCAAAGCGGCATCAAAATAGTCCCTATGTTCCAGCAATGTATAGCGATCCGGGCCAGAATCTTCTAGCTTATCGGAATCCCCCATGCCAATTAGATCGATCGCAATACAACGACCCTGATCAGCAAGGTGCGGCATAATGTTGCGCCACAGGTAAGAAGAAGTTGGGTTACCATGTTGAAAGACAATAGGATCTCCTTCGCCCATTTCCACGTAGGCCATGTTTTTGCCTTTTACGCTTATAGTATTTTTTGGGTGTTCCTTAGCATTAATCATGGTCATCTCCGAATAACTGCAAACAGGTGGTTTCTGAGAATAAACTGCTCACTTATCGTTTTCAATTGCAGCTTTAATTGTTTTGCAAGGTAAGCTATTAATTATTTGCTACTATCGAGCGTTTCGACCAAATGTAGCTGTCAATAAATTTACCTGCAAAATACTTCCCTAATTCTTGGCTGTAGCCAATTGAACATAGCCCCAATAATCAGATATTCTCCATTTCCGCACTAATATCCTAATGAAAAAGAGAATTACAGGGAAAAAACGAATGACTATGCAGAATACACCCCTCCTGATGTCCCGCATACTGGGACGAGGTGCCATATTAGATCCAGAAGTAGAAATCGTAACGCAGCAGGCTAATAGCACTCATCGGCAGACAATCAAGCAAACCTGGGACCGCGCCAACCAAGTTGCCCATGCTCTCAACAAACATGGAATTAAGGTAGGCGACCGCGTCGGAAGCTTCATGT
Source organism: Gammaproteobacteria bacterium (assembly GCA_002712055.1). GTDB lineage: Bacteria > Pseudomonadota > Gammaproteobacteria > Pseudomonadales > Pseudohongiellaceae > UBA9145. The sequence continues at coordinate 3,810 of PARV01000034.1, forward strand.
GGAATAACTATCGGCATCTGGAACTGTACCAAGGAGTGCCTTCCATGGGTGCCGTGCTGCACACGCTCAACATTCGCCTTTCACCCACAGACCTGGAATACATCATCAATCACGCCGATGACCGGGTGATCTTTGCCGACGAAGATTTGCTACCTCTGCTAGAACCGTTGTGGGCCAAAATTCCTTGCGTGGAGTTACTTATAATATGCCGCCACGGTGAAGGTGGGGAAAGCTCTTTCGGGAACCAAATTGATTACGAGGACTTTATAGCTGACCAACCATCTGAATTTAACTGGCCAGAGATCAATGAAACCTCTCCCATGGGACTGTGTTACACATCTGGCACCACGGGTAAACCCAAGGGTGTGATGTACACCAATCGGTCAACGTACCTGCACACGTTGACTGAGTCGTTGACAGACTCGATCGGACTTTCTGCGTTGGATTCATTGCTTGGCATCGTTCCTATGTTCCATGCAATGGGCTGGGGTCTACCATTTGCCGCCTCAATGCTGGGCTGTAAGCAGGTCATGCCCCACCGATTCATGCTTCCTGACGTCTTTCTGAAACTTATGGTCGAAGAAGAAGTTACTATTTCCGCCGGTGTGCCAACTATATGGCAAGGAGTACGAGCAGCTCTCCAAGCCGAGCCTGATAAATATGACTTATCCAAGATGGGCCGACTTACCTGCGGCGGATCCGCTCCGCCGGTTGAAATGATGCGCTGGTATTGGGAAAGCCACCAAATCGAAATGATCCAGGGATGGGGTATGACCGAAACCAATCCACTTGGCACTCTATCGCGTAAAGTCGCTAAGCGCTCACATATCAACGTTTCCGAAGATCATCAGTTCGAAAACATTGCCAAGGCCGGACTGTCTATGCCAGGCCTAGAAATAGAGATATTTGACGAAGAATGGAATCCGCTACCGCATGATGGTCAGGCTGTAGGTGAGTTATGTATTCGAGGCCCTTGGATCGCGTCCGAATATTATAACGATCCGCAACCCGACAAATTTCATGAAGACTGGTTAGTAACAGGAGATGTGGCTAAGATTGACCCAGAACAGTATGTAATAATCTCTGACCGCTCTAAGGACCTCATAAAATCCGGCGGTGAATGGATTTCGTCAGTGGATCTGGAAAATCACATTGTTGCTATGCCGGATATTGTTCAGGCTGCCGTAGTGGCGCAGCCCCATCCAAAGTGGGATGAACGCCCAGTTGCCCTGGTCGTCATGAAAGAAGATGCTGCGCTAAGCTCTACTGCCGTACTCGATCATTGCAGCAAGACTTTTGCCAAGTGGCAGTTACCAGATGAAGTCATTGAAACTGACAATATTCCTCTAACCTCGACCGGCAAGATTGACAAGAAAGCTATTCGGGCCAAGTTGGATGAAGAGAATTATCAGCTACCAGATTTACGGTGAGATGAAGCACAGAATACAAATTGCCAATAATCTCTCGTTTCACTTTAAATCTCTCGGGCTATGAGAAGCTTCATGATCTCATTGCTGCCCCCGTAAATTTTCTGGATCCTGCTATCAGCGTACATTCTGGCGATAGGGTATTCCATCATATAACCATAACCACCAAAGAACTGCAGGCATTCGTCCACGATCTCGTTCTGCTTCTGCGTCGTCCACCACTTGGCCATCGCAGCTGTGGCACTGTCGAGCTTGCCTTCTGCTAGTTTCACAGCACAGTCGTCAACAAACACTCTAGCTAACTTAGCTTCTGTAAATCGCTCGGCAAGTTTAAATTGCGTGTTCTGAAAATCTAAGATGCGCTTACCAAAGGCCTTTCTTTCCTTCACATATTCACTTGTGAGCCGCAACGCTTTCTCAATGGCCGCGCAGGCACCAGCCGCAATAATCAAGCGCTCCTGAGGTAACTGCTCCATAAGTTGCACAAAGCCCTTACCTTCCACCGTGCCAAGCAAATTATCCACAGGAACCTTAGTGTTATCGAAAAAGATTTCTGCTGTATCCTGAGCTTTCAGGCCTAGTTTTTCGAGATTACGTCCTCGGGAAAATCCTCCCTCGCCTTCAACAGTTTCGGTTTCAACAACAATGAGCGAGATACCTTTCGCNGCTTCNGAGGGATCTGTCTTGGCTACAACACATATCAGGTTGGCTGACATGCCATTAGTAAGAAAGGTCTTCTGACCATTTAGCGTATAGTGCTCCCCATCACGAACGGCTGTGGTTTTTACGGATTGCAAGTCTGAACCAGTGCCTGGCTCGGTCATGGCAATAGCCGAAACAATTTCACCGCTAGCCATTTTCGGCAACCATTTTTCCTTCTGCTCTTGGGTCCCATAAGAATTTATGTAATGGGCTACAATACCGGAATGGACACCATTGCCAAAACCGGTGATGTTGGCATAGCTTAGTTCTTCCACCAGCACCATCTCATGTTTGAAGTTACCACCACCCCCTCCGTACTGAGACGGTATCGAGGCACAAAGTAATCCAGCTTCGCCTGCTTTCAGCCAAGCGTCACGATCCAGGTACCCCTGCTTCTCCCACTTCTCCATNTGCGGTACAAACTCCTTTTCAAGGAATTTCGCCACCGCGCCCCTCATTATATGAAGCTCCTCGTCCATCCATGGGCTGGTGTAATTATCTAATAACATACTTATACCTATTCTCAGAAAGCTTGATAACCAGCTAAGACCTACGCTGGGATGGAATCCATCCGCTCGATAATCATAGCATTAGCTGTACCGCCGCCTTCGCAAATTGCGACTAGGCCATACCTAGCTTCACGCCTTTCAAGCTCGTGGACCAATGTAGTCATCAACTTGGCTCCAGTTCCTCCCAGTGGATGGCCTAGTGCCTGAGCACCACCATTTACATTCAGTTTGTCCATGTCTGCGTTTAGTGCCTTTGCCCAAGCTAAAGGAACCGAGCCAAAAGCTTCATTGACTTCGTAAAGGTCAATGTCATCGATAGAGAGNCCCGCTTTTTTTAAGGCTTTTTCTGTGGCAGGGATGGGGCCTTCGAGCATGATTACGGGATCCGATCCGATTACTGCCAACGATTGAATCTTAGCTCGGACGGGCAGGTTATACTTATTGACTGCCTCCTCATTAGCCACCATGATGGCAGCAGCCCCATCACTAATCTGGCTGGCTGTTCCAGCAGTGATAACACCTCCTTCTCGTAAAGTGTTTAATGATTTCATGCCTTCAAGCGATGCATCAAACCGGATACCTTCATCAACATCATGGATATCCAAATTGCCGTCTTCCAAATTAATATTCAGTGGTACGATTTCCTGCTTAAAGTAGCCACTCTCAGTAGCAAGCGTAGCCTTTTGATGACTCAACAAGCCAAACTCATCGAGTTCTGGCCTTTTGATATCGTATTTCTCTGCAAGTAATTCAGCGCCATCGAACTGGCTGAACTGAATACCAGGATACTGCAGCTCGAGACGGTCACCCTTCGGAGTACCCCTTCCATGCGCCAGTCCATCACGGATATTGGAGCCAATCTCTACTTTGCTCATGGCTTCCACTCCTCCGCAAATGATTACATCCTGGGTTCCAGACATGACGGCCTGCGCACCGAACTGAATTGCTTGCAAGGATGATCCGCATTGGCGATCCACAGTAGTTCCCGGTACTTTCAGATCCAATTTGGAGGACATGGCTACATTGCGACCTAGGTTGCCCGCTTGCGATCCTATTTGCATTACCACTCCAAAAATAATGTCATCGACCCTATCTGTCGGGATACCAGTGCGGTCAACCAATTCATCGACCACAATTGCGCCCATGTCCACAGGGTGAATTTGACTCAGTCGGCCCTTCTTTCTACCAGTAGCAGTTCGTACTGCCCCTACAATGTATGCTTCAGCCATGTGTTCTATTCCTCTGTATACTAAGTCTGTTAGTCGTCCTAAATGAATTCAATTCCCCAACGTTTGAATTAACAGTATGCACTTGGGTAGCGCAACTGCCTATATTGCTGGCATTCTTATGCCTGCATCGAGACGGATTGTTTCTCCGTTTAAATAGCTGCAGTTCACAATATGGGCGACTTCCTGCGCAAATTCCGCAGGGAAACCGAGTCTTTTAGGAAANTGTGTTATCNCAATAAGCGATTCCTTAACTTCATCTGGAGCCTTAGCCAGCAATGGAGTCTCAAAAACTCCTGGTGCTACGGTCATAATCCTGACGCCCCGCTTGGCCAAGTCTCTGGCGATGGGCAGCGTCATTGCTACAATTCCACCTTTACTGGCCGCGTAGCCAGCCTGACCGGTCTGACCATCAAAAGCGGCGATGGATGCCACATTNATAATCACACCACGTTCTCCATCCTCGGTTTGGGGCTCATTGAGTTGCATCACCTCAGCACAGAGGCGAAGTACGTTAAATGTCCCTATCAAGTTAACACGCACAATATGCTCAAACTTTTCCAATGGCATAGGCCCTCCTTTGCCTACTGTGCGTGACGCCCCGCCGATTCCAGCGGAATTAACATTTATATGAATTGTGCCGAACTCCTTTTTTGCTTTCTCGATAGCTTGTTTTACCGCATTCTCATCTGCAACATCACCTGCGTGCCAGGCGGCTTTTTGGCCGAGTTCGGCTACTGCGAGCTCCAAAGCTTCTGAGTTGAGATCGTACAGAAATACATTAGCACCTGAAGCCACAAAGTTTCTGGCCGTGGCCAAGCCAAGACCGGAAGCTCCCCCAGTAATAAAGGCTGTCTTGCTATTCAAATCCATCGTATTAGTCTCCCCAATAAGATTAATTCGGGCGAGGAAGCATAATCAAAACTCAGGCAAAGTGAAACCGGAAATATTCGCAGACGAATTCTAACCCTCAATGGGTACGCTAATTACGGTTTATTGTTACGGATTCTTCCCCTATTATTCTTGGTCCACTTAAAAAGGAAGTAAAACCATGGGTCCTTTAACCGGAATCAAAGTCATCGAAATGGCAGCCATCGGGCCGGTACCTTTCTGCGCCATGATGTTATCAGATATGGGTGCTGAGGTTATTCGCATAGATCGACTTAGCCAGAAAGGCTCCGGTAGTAGTGCCAATGTGCTCTACCGCGGCCGAAAATCAGTAGCATTCGATCTTAAGAATTCTATCGCGCTAGACAGTACTCTGCGCCTTAGCGACCAAGCAGATGTGATATTAGAAGGATTTCGCCCCGGCGTTATGGAACGCTTGGGACTTGGGCCAGAGGTCTGTCTGGAACGCAATCCGAAATTAATTTACGGCCGCATGACCGGTTGGGGACAAAGCGGACCGCTCTCCCACGCAGCCGGTCATGATATTAATTACATTTCCATTGCTGGTGCTCTTGGTTCAATGGGCTACGCTGATCGACCACCTGCTCCTCCACTAAATCTTATAGGAGACTTCGGTGGCGGAGCTATGTACCTGCTCGCGGGAATTCTCGCGGCAATAGTAGAAAGAAACAGTTCTGGCAAGGGCCAGGTAGTCGATGCCGCGATGACTGACGGTACCGCGAGTTTGTTGAGTCCATTTTATGGTTTGATGGCCATGGGTATGTGGAGTACAGAACGGTATAGTAACCGTCTGGATGGGGGTGCTTTCTACTACGGTAGTTATGAATGCAGCNATGGCAAGTATATTTCTCTTGGCTCTCTCGAACCCCAGTTCTATGCATTACTTCTAGAAAAATGTGGAATCACCGATGAAACCTTTAAGGAGCAATCGGATCAAGAAGCCTGGCCTATTAAACGCGAAAAAATGGAGGCATTGTTTAAAACAAAAACCCAACAGGAATGGTGTGGCATCTTGGAAGGGACTGACGTGTGCTTTGCGCCAGTTCTTAATTTAAAAGAAGCGCCAGATCACCCACATAATAAGACAAGACAAACCTTTGTCAAAGTGCAAGGTGTGACCCAACCTGCCCCTGCACCGCGATTCAGCAGGACCCAAGGCAAGATCCAATCCCCTGCTGCCTTAACCGGAGAAAATACGGAGGAAGTCCTCAGCGACTGGGGGTTCTCAGACTCAGAAATTTCAAATCTTAAAATGAACAATATGATCTAATTCCTTGACTTATCATTCTCGTGGGNATTGTNATTAGGAATCAGTAAATCTTGGTGGTAGAGTGGTCCTTTAGAGCCGCGAAATTGACCAACCACCAAAATAAAACCAAGCCGCCCGACGCAGATCCACCAAGCGACGCTAACAGGGATAAGAAAATGCTCAAAGCTTCCATTCTATTATTTTTTCTAGCGATTCTCGCTGGCTGCGAAACCCTATATCAAACCGACGGCATCCCCAGAATTAATTCGCAAAGAGATGCCGATGCGTACAACGCCATGGTTTCCGCGGAATCTGATAAGCTGGTCTGTACTAGGGAGAACGTATTAGGCAGCAATATCAGAGAATTCGTTTGCATGACAGTAGCGCAACGAGAACGACTGCGAGAAGCAGCGGTTGAGGACCTAGAATTCCTCAACCGGGAACTTAACAGGACTGGCTCTGCTGCTGGTCCCGAGTAAGTTATTCATTTCACAATTTTCCGTAACTAAACACATCATTAATTCAAGGCGTTTCTTTTACCAAGTTGAGGTAGCACTGAGATATCATTTGATCATTCGGCCATAGCAAAGTCTTGATAATTCATAAATTTGCCTTATGTATACTTGATAAGGCTAAAGTGTAGTTTAGCTGTTTTTAAGCTTAATCAGCGTATAATTAGCGGAAGGACTGAGAAACCAAGGTATTATAGGAATTCAGGAGACATATTAACGATGATAATGGTGCAAAGCACATTTCGCCTACTGCCTGAATCAAAGGCAGAAGTTATTCGGCTTATGAAAAATATGGTTCAGCTGTGCCGTCAAGAACGTGGCTGCCTGGGTTATGAATATTTCGAAGGAGTGACCGATCCGAACCGGGTAATCCTGTTGCAAGAGTGGGAAAACGCGGATTGTCTNCAAGGACATTACAGAACCGATCACATGGAAAATTTTATCAGCAATTTGGGCAAATACCTGGAAAGTCCTGTGAGCACCCGCAGCTATGTATCACAGGAAGAGAGAGTTGTAACTTCACGTACTGAAGAATTACCAGAGACTGAACAGACCATTCACTGATTCAAATCAGTTCTTTACTTTCCTGCTTCGAAAGCCTTGATTTCGTCTGTTACTTGGGCTGCTAGCTCATTAGGAATTGGGAAGGTCAGGTGATATTGGGAAACTTTCCAGCCCTCGTTAGTTCGAATGAGTACGCCAGTGCCCCTGCTAGTACCATAGCTAAAACTATCAAGGATCTCATCAAACCATGCACTCATGCCATCTGGGGTCAGATTGATGTGTCTCGATACAGAATCGTAAACCCATCCGCTGCGGTTGAGCGCATAAGCCCGAAACTCCTGCTTGACCCAGCGCTCTGAAGCATCCGTACCGATGAAAACAGCATCGTCACTCATTAAATCGAAATANGTGTCCCAGTCGCCTACAGCTGCGGCGGCATGATAGCCATCGAGCACCCGACCTATCTCTGTGATATCAGTACCAACACCTGTGGAATCTTGTGCGTAAGTGAATTGGATGATGATGATCACAGCAAGAATGTAAACTATTTTCATTTCTCTAGNCCTCAGAAGTGTTCTCTTTCACACGCGATGCTCCGGTAGTAGTCACTTTTTCAAATTCTCCNGCATCCAACCGCCGAAAATAGGTCTTTGAAATCTCCCTTACCTTAGGTGCAAGGATAAACGTAGAGATCATTGTGGGAATGGCCATAGTGGCGTACACACCATCAAATAAGCTAATCGCAGCGTCCAAAGAAACTACCGCTCCAGCAGTCACTAGGGTCATATATCCCCACAAATAGTACTTTTCAGCTTTCGTACCAAACAAGAACCCCATGCATTTGCCCCCATAGTAGGAATAGGTAAGCACAGTGGTAGTGCTTAGCACGAAAACCATGACTAATATCAGGTAACCGCCGAATCCGGGAAATGCCTGTTCGTAGGCTTGCGATGTCAAGGTTACTCCTATTGCATCGCCCTGCCATACATCGGTTACAAGAATAGCAAGCGCAGTGCAAGTACAAACAATAAGAGTATCAATAATAGGGCCTATCATTGCTACTAACCCTTCGCGGGCTGGCTCATTGGTCCTGGCAGCCCCATGGGCCAGTGACTCAGTGCCAAGCCCCGCTTCGTTGGAGAACACGCCACGTTGCACCCCTATAAGAATCACGGCTCCCAAGACTCCTCCAGAAACAGCGTCACCAGTGAAGGCGTCCTTAAAGATTAGAACAAACATAGCAGGTATCTCGCTAATGTTACTGAGTAGTAGGATGCTGGTAATAACGATGTAAAAAACCACCATGCAGGGAACTAGCTTTCCTGCTACCGCGGATACCCGTTTAACTTTGCCCACAGCTATAAAAAACAACACGACTGACAAGACCACTCCCATACTTAAATCGAACAAGAAATGGTCTTCGGCCGTAGTGATGCCCGCTGGGATTACCACGAGATCCCGCACGATCTGNACTAACTGATTGATCTGGAAAACTGGTAGGGTCCCGACCATTCCNGCAAGNGCAAACATCCATGCCAGCGGCAGCCACTTGNAACCCAACCCTTCGCGAATTACATACATGGGCCCGCCCTGGAGTTTGCCACTATCGTCATAACCGCGGTACAAAATGGCAAGCGATGCTGTGTAAAATTTAGTGGAGATACCGACCAGAGCTGTAACCCACATCCAGAAAACTGCTCCAGGTCCACCAACTGTGATGGCGACAGCAACGCCGGTAATATTGCCCAAACCAATCGTTCCTGCTAGCGCTGTTGCCAGAGCTCGGTAATGTGTTATATCTCCGGCAACGGTACCAGTTTGCTTGTTGTAATGACCACGCAGAAGNTNGAAGCTATGCCCAAAATAACGGAAATGCATAAGCCTAGAGTGAACCATGAAGAATAAGCCACCACCTACAAGCAGGACTACCAGTGGTGGTCCCCACATAAATTCGGCGAAAGCTGACAGTGCGGCTTCTACTTGATCCATAACAAAATTGTCGAGCCTCTAGCTATCGAAATTGCAATCGTTAGTAGGAACTATTGAATATTGTCGGCAAAAGTAAAACCAACCGGCGGGTCTATGTTTTGCAGGTGCTCCACGAAATAATCCCAGCGACGTTTCATAAAATAACGTGAATTGCCAAATCTGTGACCCGCATTGGGAAGCATCAATAAATCAAAATCCTTCTCTGCCTCTATTAAGGCTTCCACCACTAGCATGGTGCTAGTTGGATGCACATTAGTATCCATCATGCCGTGGGCAAGTAACAGTTTACCTTCAAGCTTCTCGACGAGCAGCTGGTTCGCTTGGTTGTCATAGCTCGTCGCCACTTCCCCATCGCCGTTGGTTGTATTGGTCTCTGAGTAAGTCTCCAGTAATCCTTGCCATTTTTCGCCCCAGTCATCAGCATAGTTTCGGTTATCGTGATTTCCAGCGCTCGAAACAGCAACTTTATAGAACTCCGGGTAGCGCAGTATGCCAGCTGTAGAAGCAAACCCTCCTCCTGAATGACCCCAGATCCCTACTCGGTCTACGTCTAACCAAGCGTACCGTTCAGCCAGCTGACGAATAGCAGAGATCTGGTCAGGGAGCCCATTGTCTCCCATGTTTCCGTAGTAAGCATCGTGGAAAGATTTAGATCGACCAGGGGTCCCCATTGCGTCCACTTCTACTACTACGAAGCCAAGCTCTGCCAACGCTTGCTTATCACGTCGAGACGCTTGGAAAGCTCGGCTACCCACACTACCGGTCTGTGGACCAGGGTATAGATAGTTTAGTACCGGATAAGATTGGGTTTTATCCAAGTTGGACGGTTGATACATCAGTCCATATAGATCCGTCTGCTGATCCCGGGCTTTTACTTTGAAAGGTATTGGTGCCACCCATCCCGCTTCCAATAACGCGCTAATATCGGTTTCTTCCAATTTTGTGATGATCTCACCATCTCTGTCGCGCACTACCGACTTAGCTGGCCGGGTCGGCGTAGACCAAGTGTCAGTAAAGTAGCTGGCAGAATCGGACCAGTTAATAGCATGATGACCCAACTCCGGGGTTAGGTTGACTAAATTACTTCCATCGAAACTAACCCGATATAGATAAGAGTAGTAAGGATCTCCAGGTTCACGGTTCGAACCAATGAAATAAATCAGCTCATTCTCACCGTCAACTTGTTGTATCTCTAGCACACTCCATTCCCCACTGGTGACCTGCCTCTTGAATTGACCATTTGTTAGATCATGAAAATATAGATGTCCCCAATCGGATTTTTCAGAAAACCAAATGAACTCGTTGCGTTCATCCAAAACGCGCCAGTTCGCCGAACCGACACCCGATTCATAATAAGTGCTGACAGACTCACTGAATACGTCCCGTACTACTCCAGTTTCAGGGTTCGCCACTCTTAGCTGAGCCAACTTGTGATCGCGGCTTGAAGAAACAAAAGCCAATTGCTGGCTGTCCGCGCTCCATTCTACATCGAGAAACCTTCCGTTGCGTCCTGCCACATGATCACTAGTCGTTGATCGATGAGGGTCAGGGGACATCTTCAAACGTACTAACCTCGGCTTTTCTTCCAGGTGAATGACGACTCGCTCAATTAAGAAAATGTGCTCATCTCCCGGTAACGCATATTTCCACGCATCAAGTTCTGGATGCCCTACTTGTGTTGAGTAAAGGTACATCTCTTCGACATTTCTACTATCGTGTCTGAACGTCGCTATCCTCTTGGAGTCCGGAGACCAGAGTAATACTGGGCCCTCTCCTCGACTCCAACCGGCATTATTGGTGGCGTATCCGTAATTTTCGGAGCCATCGAAAGTTAACTGAGTGAGATCATTGGTCGCGGCGTCACGTAGCCATAGATTATGGCCTTCTATATACGCAGCTTTCTGACCATCAGGTGACAAATATTCTTCCCCCGGCGTATCTTCCAACCGCTCCAAGGAATAGCTCACGAGATTGAGACGATATCGCGATCCGTCGAAATTGAACTCCACAAGGTCCGCACTATCAGTAATTTTTATCTGACTTAAATCCAGATTAGTTCCGTGTGTATCTTCTTCTGTGTATCCCGACAACGTTTCAGCCAATCTTGTTCGATCAAATAAAGATAACTTTTCCATGGTGGCCAAATCGACAAGAATGTAATCATATCCCTGTGCCGAAGATTTCTGGTAAATCAGACTTTCATCATCTTGCCAGTACTGATTAAGAACTGCGTCATAAATTAATTCCGAGGTGTTAGGATCTAGGAATTTCTCTGCTCTTTCGTAATCTTTCACCACCGACGTTTGCCCTCGGCTTTGTTCCGGTGGCTGTGACTCAGGCAAACACGCTGCCATAAGAACTAGCAATAAAATTAAGGGTATTCGTTGCCAACTATCAAAGGTCTTCATAAGAAGCTCTCCAACACCAAGAAATAGTGTTAGCTAGGACTGGATTTTAAAAATTGGTGCACGAGATGGACTTTAAAGTAAGGCATCCAAAATTAGATTTGTCGAATCCACAATACGTTCATCACGTGCACGGAGATCTGGAGCAAACGTTTCTCCTGTAAGATGCTGAAGTCCCTGTATATAACGCACAGCTATTTCATTAGCCTGATCTTGCGTGAACTGTTGGCCTTTCTCATTAACCATGCCACGAGCAAACTCCTTTGAAAATGACACAGGCTTTCCGTCACGAGACAACAATTCTCCATTATCATCCAGTTTCCAAAACCGAGAAGAATCCATGGTGTAGAGTTCATCGGCAGAGACGATCCGGCCTTCGCTATTGACTCCATGTTCGGTCTTTGTATCTACTAATACCATCCGCTTCCCTGAGAGGTACCGAGATACCATACCGAAAGCCATGAGAGAAGAGTTTCTTATCTGGCCATATTGTTCCCAGCTGCATATATCATTATCCACTAAATACAGGGCATCGGTAGTGCGGTCCACGTGATCCTTGGTACTTGGAGTATCCATCAGGTAAGGAAGAATGCCATTAGGTTCAAGCTCTCCAACAATAAGTTTGTGCCCGGCATATTGCATCACGCTCTGCCCCGCGTCCTTCGCTGCTAACCAGTGTTTATATAGCGAGGTGGAAGTAGAGCTCTCAGCCATATATAGCCTCAGCACATTTTCCAATTGTATTAGGTCCAGATTCTCAGCTGGAATTACCGTTGAACTTGGTTTGAGTCGGGCCACCTCGAACTGAGAGGATCCGAGCACATCTTTTACCAAACGAAACATATGATCGTGATTGAAAGCAAGTACTTGATCCTTAAATGGAATCGCTCCCCGATTTACATCATGGGTAGAAATGCGGTTATTTCGAAACATTAGGCGTATGGGTTTACCAACATTGTTAACAAGGCTGTCAGAAAAAACTGAATCAGACACCTTGCCTTCAAGAACAGTGACTCCGTTGAGGCGAGGGAGATCACCATCTTTTATGAGTTCTTTAATGGACCTTCCCTTACTGACTGTAGCACCGTGGGATGCGACCAGCTCACGAATTTCTTTTTCGTCTAGCATAAGTTACCAGTATCAATGTCTCTGTTTGTAAGGAAAGAAACGAAGCATAGTGGAATCAGGAAATGACTACAAGAAAGCAAAGCTTAGGTTCATTCGGTGCTTATAAATAAAATCAGCAACCCTATCTCAGCTATCGCTACTGAGCTAAAATCAGCTCCCTATGAGTAAGCCTACACAAACTTTAGCGTGGCGAAACCTACTTAGGGAATCCGAAGGTTTCAAGACTCCCGACTTTCGCTTGGAGGATCTGTTTGCAGGAGATAATAATCGGTTCGATCGTTTTTCCATTTCCACCGATCATTTGTTGCTGGACTACTCCAAAAATTATTTGACTGAACAGAGTTTTAAGCTTCTTATCGATCTCGCAAATGAATGTAAACTGCCAACATCTATTGCTGCTATGTTTTCCGGCGATAAGATCAACTACTCCGAGAATAGGGCCGCGCTTCACGTCGCGTTGCGAGATCCGGATAGCGATTTGTCTGAAGTTGGAGAAACATTAGATAAAATATCTGGTTTGGTAGAAGCTTTGCATGACGGTAACTTTAAAGGTCATGGCGGAACGCAGATTACCGATGTGGTTAACATCGGGATCGGTGGGTCCAACCTAGGTCCAGTACTTCTGTGTGAAGCCTTTGCTGATTTCGTTAACGAAATACCACATGTACATTTTGTTTCCAACATTGATCCGTCCCACCTTCGCAGCACTTTGAGCTCCCTGAACCCTGCTTCCACGTTGTTCATAATCGCTTCCAAATCATTCACTACTATAGAGACTCAGCAGAATGCCGAAATGGCTCGACTCTGGTTATTAAACCACTTGCCAGATGAAAGAGCCCTTTCTGCGCATTTCATCGCAATCACAGAGAATGTGCAGGCAGCACAGGAATTTGGTATCAGCACCGATAACTTGTTTCCCATTTGGGACTGGGTAGGAGGCAGGTATTCGTTATGGTCTGCAGTTGGTTTACCGATAGCCATCGCTATCGGTATGAAGAACTTTCGGGAATTACTAGCAGGGGCTCATTCAATGGACCAGCATTTCCAGAGAACTGCGCTCCACGAGAATATGCCCGTTATAATGGGATTATTAACTGTGCTCTACACCGGTTTCTTCAACAGCCATAGCACGGCAATCGTTCCCTACAGCCAACGTTTGAAACTTTTACCTACTTATCTGCAGCAGCTTCACATGGAAAGTCTCGGCAAAAGTGTCGATGTGACAGGTGGACCAGTTTCGACGAACACAGGAGAAATAATTTGGGGAACGGCCGGTACCGATGCACAGCACTCCTATTTTCAGTTGCTACATCAGGGTACCCGGTTTATACCCATTGATTTCATAGCTGTAGCTAAACCCATGTTTAATAAAGAACAGGAACAACACCAATATTTGCTCGCTAACTGTTTTGGTCAGAGTCTCTCTTTGATGCGAGGTCATACAGATTCAGAGGCACCACACAAAAACGTCCCAGGAAACAAACCCTGCAATACCCTTGTGCTTGAAGAACTGAGTCCTTATAACCTTGGTAGCCTTATTGCTCTCTATGAGCATAAAGTGTTCGTACAAAGTGCAATCTGGAACATAAATCCATTCGATCAATGGGGTGTGGAGTTTGGCAAAAACGTGGCCCAAGAAGTGTTTGATTCCCTTTCCAAGAATCCAGTGACAATAGACTTTGATGCATCAACGAACGGTCTTATCCGTTTCATTAAGAAATGGAACAATTAGCTCAATAAGATCAATACATGATGCTCCGAACGGGCCGTAAAGACGATGAAGACTGGTTGTTCCAGTTATTTAGTAGCACCATGCAGGACTATATTGACGACGCTTGGGGTTGGGACGAACTTTTGCAACGCGAGGGATTTATTACTTCATTACCCGCAAACAAATTCCAAGTACTAGAATTTGCTGGCAAAGCGGTTGGTAGTTACTACCTCAGTGATCGAGAGACCCACTTCCTACTAGATATGATTATGGTTATTCCAGAACAACAGCGCAAGGGTTATGGGAAATTGATGATGAAGCAGATCAAGAGGCAATCGATAGATAATAATAAGCCTATTTGTTTAAATGTGCTTAAATCGAATCCTGCCATCCAATTTCATCTAAGTGAAGGGTTTCAGAAAATGGAAGATGACGAACATAGCATCAGCATGGTGTGGCCCGGCCCAGACTCATAGTGATTACTTTATAGCCACCGCTAAGTTCACGGTGAGAAATTTCAGTGAACCCGAACTTTTTATAAAGTTTTATAGCAGGTTCGTTCCGAACCGATGTCTCAACCCTGAAGCGACTTCTGGGTTTATGCTCCAATAAGGCATGTAACAATCTACTCCCCAAACCAGAACGGAAATGACTCGGTGTTACAATGAGACTGCTGATCAGTAGATCATCTTCAATACCTTCCACTTCGATGGCCGCAAGCAATTCCTCGCCGTCACATATTCCGAAGTAATGAGAGCAGCTTCTCTGTATATCTTTGATGCTGCGGTTTAACGGTGGAAATTTATCCTCCCCAATCAAATTCGCTTCCTCCTGATAGGCCATCCTAGCTAGCTGCCAGATTTTTCCTGCAATATCAGGTGAGTGTTGGTCCAGAAGATGTACCGTGTTCATACCACAAAAGAAACTCAGGTTCTAATCAGGGCAAGTAGCTCATCAGTTTTCATCCGCATTAAGTGCTCATCCGCACGGGACTCAACGTTAAGTCGCACTACAGGTTCAGTATTGGATATCCGTAAATTGAATCGCCAGTTATCAAAAGACATGGAAAGGCCGTCAGTATGATCGATCTTATGCGCTTCCGATCTATAAGTTTCTTCAACGGTTTGAATCAATGCCGCTGGATATTCGATAGTGTTGTTAATTTCACCACTGGCTGGGAAAGCAGCCATACGTTTGTCTACCAGCTCCGAGAGGGGTTTATTTGTTTTTGTCATCAGTTCCGCTACGATCAGCCAAGGGATCATTCCACTGTCGCAGTAAAAAAAATCTTTGAAGTAATGATGGGCACTCATCTCTCCGCCATATATCGCATCCTCTGCGCGCATACGTTCCTTTATAAAACCATGCCCAGTCTTGCACTTGATCGCGTTCCCACCCCTTGATTGGACGATCTCTATAGTGTTCCAGATCAGACGTGGATCATACACAATACCCGCCCCTGGACACTTTTCCAAAAAGTACTCCGCCAGCAGACCAACAATATAATAGCCTTCGATAAAGCGTCCTTTTTCATCGAAGAAGAAACAACGATCAAAGTCGCCGTCCCAAGCAATTCCCAAGTCGGCCTGGTTTGTATTGACTGAGTGAATTGTTGGTTCACGATTCTCGATCAGTAATGGATTGGGTACACCATTAGGGAAGTTACCGTCAGGTTTATGTTGTATCTTAACGAGATCAAACGGACAATGTGGCTCCAATTGATCAATTATCAATCCAGCAGCACCATTGCCTGAATTACAAACGATCTTCAAAGGCCTCAGCGAGTCAATATCTACATAACACAACAAATGCTTTATGTAGGCAGGTCTAGTATCTTGTTCCGTGATAGTTCCTTTCGTGTTTACCTCAGAAAATTCATTTTTCTCTACCAGCTGCTTGATATCATTGAGCCCAGAATCACTGCTAATAGGTCTAGAATTCTCGCGAACCAACTTCATTCCGTTGTAATCCTTTGGATTGTGGCTGGCGGTAACAATTATCCCGCCATCAGTTCCAAGGTGGGACGTAGCAAAATACACTTCTTCTGTGCCACATTGACCGATGTTGATGACATTAACACCGCTATCGATCAACCCGGCCACTAATGAGTCGCAAAGTTGCCTGCTAGTCAATCGAACGTCATAACCTACAACGACTGAGGAAGGCGTCAGATAGTCAACAAACGCCCGGCCTATCCGGTAGGCGATTTCCTGATTGAGCTGGTCAGGAATCTTTCCTCGGATGTCATATGCCTTGAAACAACTTATTGAATCGTTCATATCATTCCGGCTGAAGTTTGTTCAACTATTTTGGGCATGTCCGACGTTAAGATGAATGATCCAAACATTTCCAGGATACTGAGAGTACACCTAAACTGGCTCTTCTATACCAGACCGAATACGTGGCTACACAACAATGAGAAGCATCTACATACCCGCTATCTTAGTCGACAGAAACAAACATATTACCGTTTCGTGCAGTCGTAAATAACTACTTCTCTGAGACCAGCATGGAATAAACATCTAGATCGTGCTCCTTTGCGGATTTAGGTCTTAGTTCTATCTTCGCGTCCATAGATGTCCTCTATCCGCACAATATCATCTTCCCCGAGGTAATCTCCTAACTGGACTTCGATAATTTCCACCGGCTCCTCACCCTTATTCACAATGCGATGTTTACTGCCAACAGGGATAAAGGTTGATTCGTTTACACCTAGTTCAAACTCTCTATCATCACAAGTAATCAATCCCACTCCACTAACGACTGTCCAATGCTCTGCTCTATGCTTGTGAAATTGCAGGGAAATTGATTCGCCCGGATTCACCATCAGGTGCTTTACCTGGTAGTTATTTCCGGTTGCCAGTGATTCATAATACCCCCAAGGCCTGACCACCTTCGCATGGCTGTTAATCTCTCCACGCCCGGCATTTTCCAATTGCTTCACAATTTGCTTAACCAACTGCACCTTGCCTTTGCAAGCCACTAATAAAGCATCTGGGGTTTCTACAATTACGGTGTCATCCATACCAACCACCGTAACTAGCCGTGAATGGGCTTGGATATAGCTGTTGCTCACAGCCTCGATTAGCACATCACCGTTTATCACATTCCCATTTTCATCTTTACTATCAATTTTCCAGAGCGCATCCCAAGCTCCCAAATCATTCCAGCTTGCATCTAAGGGAACCACCACTGCGTTTTTAGTAACTTCCATCACAGCGCAATCTATCGACTCATTGCGACACCGGGCAAATGCTTCTTCGGGAAGCAGATCGAAGTCAGCACACCTTTCTATTTCTGCAAAGGCTTGCTTGCACGACGAGTAAATGTCTGAGGCGTGCTTCTCTAGCTCATGCAGGTAATCGGTTGCCCTAAAGAGAAACATGCCGCTGTTCCATAAGTAGTTACCTGAATCTAGATAAGACTGGGCGGTAGCAGTGTCTGGCTTCTCTACGAAATCGGCTACGCGATAAGCGTCTATTTTTTTAATCAGAGACCCTGTTTTTATATAACCGTATCCCTTTTCTGGTGTACTTGGCACTATACCAAATGTGACTAGTTTATTTTGTCGCGCCAAAGCTACGCCCTTTTTTATAGCCTCGTGAAGGGCAGACTTATCTTTTATAAGATGATCTGCAGGCAACACCAACAGGGATACATCAGGGTCAATGTTCATTGCTTGCAGCGCAGCTATTGCCACTGCTGGGGCGGTATTTCTGCCAATCGGTTCCAGCAGAATACGGTTGCAAGTCTTGCCAAGTTGCCTGACTTGTTCGGCCACCAAGAAGCGATGTTCGCTGTTACAAACTACCAAAGGTTCAGAGATCTCAGGTAAGCCTTCCAGACGGGTAAGCGTATTTTGAAACAAAGAACCTTGATATTGCGGAAAGTTAATGAATTGTTTCGGCAGCAAGGTCCTTGAAACCGGCCAAAGGCGGGAACCGATACCACCAGCGAGGACAACAGGAAGCAGCATAAATTTCACCTGGGAAAAGAGGTGGCAATGGTAGCAAATTATTGTTGCAATTAATAAAACCATAGGGGTTGAGCTATTCGGTAACCAACTTTATAACGAATTTGTTATCGATTATTTAGCGCTGGCGCGCTAATATCGCAGCCCTTGAAAAGTAGGCCTGCTGAGCTAAAAGAATTGTATGAAAACAAGGAATGATAGCTTCGTTCCCAAAAGTTCCTACGAGCTTTCTGAGTTAGTGGAGTGCAGCTCCGGTAAGCTATTTGGGCCTGGCAATGCCAAGCTACCAGTCGATAGCATGCTAATGCTAGACCGAATCACTGAAATCAATGCTGATGGCGGCGAATACGGGCGAGGCCAGATAATTGCAGAATTAGATATAAAGCCAGATCTTTGGTTTTTCGCCTGTCACTTCCCCGGAGATCCTGTGATGCCTGGATGTCTTGGCCTCGATGCCCTGTGGCAACTTGTTGGATTCTTTCTCGGCTGGAGAGGCTATCTAGGTAAAGGTCGCGCATTGGGAGCCGGCGAGGTTAAATTTACAGGTGAAATACTACCCCATGCGAAAAAAGTAATTTATGAGCTATCGATGAGTCGAATCATCGAACGCAAATTGGTAGTTGGAATAGCAGATGGAACTGTGGCAGTGGATGATGAGATTATCTACACTACTAAGGCGTTAAAGGTAGGCCTATTTACTCCTGAACAATCGTTTTAGAAAAAGATCTTCTGAGGTATTTATGCGTCGTGTTGTGGTTACCGGTATTGGGATAGTTTCTTGCCTAGGTACCGGAAAAGCAGCAGTGCTGGACTCTCTTAGAGCCGGCCGCAGTGGCATCCGTCATAACCAGACTTATGTGGACACTGGCATGCGTAGCCACGTCAGTGGCAGCATAGATGTCGATACTTCTGAACTGATTAATCGGAAGCTATTGCGCTTCATGGGCGATGCGTCCGCATACAGCTATCTTTCGATGAAGGAAGCAATTGAAGATGCTGGTCTCAAAGAGGAACAAATTTCGAATTTTCGCAGCGGCATTGTTGCCGGATCCGGAGGTGGTTCTCCAAAGGATCAACTCGAGTCTACTGACATCGCAAAAGAAAGAGGCATTAAGCGCGTGGGCCCTTATCGAGTGCCACGGACGATGAGTAGTTCTGTCTCAGCCTGCCTAGCTACATCATTCAAAATTAAGGGGATTAACTATTCGATTTCCTCGGCATGCGCCACCAGCGCGCACTGCATAGGCAACGCTGCGGAACTGATACAAATGGACAAACAGGATCTAGTCTTCGCCGGTGGTGGAGAATCTGAACACTGGACCTTGTCTCATATGTTCGATGCTATGGGCGCTTTATCGACGAATTATAATGACACTCCTGAGAAGGCATCTAGAGCGTTTGATGCGGATCGTGACGGATTCGTGATTGCAGGTGGAGGCGGCATGCTGCTGGTCGAAGAGCTTGATCACGCACTAGCGAGGGGAGCTAAAATTTATGCAGAAATCACCGGTTATGGAGCCACTTCTGATGGCTACGACATGGTAGCACCATCGGGTGAGGGAGGAGCCAGAGCCATGATAATGGCCAAACAAAACTTGGAAGGACCGGTAGATTATATTAACACCCACGGCACCAGCACACCCGCGGGTGACGTCTCTGAACTTAGAGCAATACGCGATGTTTTTGGAGACAGCATCCCTATAATAAATTCTACGAAATCTCTCAGTGGGCACTCTCTCGGCGCTGCTGGTGTTCAAGAAGCCATTTATAGCCTTCTGATGATGGAGAATAATTTCATCGCGGCATCCGCCAATATCGATAACCTAGATGAAGAGGCGATCGGGCTGCCAATCCTGCTGGAGCGCGAGGATAATGTAGTAGTAAATCGTATTATGTCTAACAGCTTCGGTTTTGGTGGCACTAATGCAAGCCTTGTATTTGATCGATATTCTGGTTAAGACTACATACCATGGCTAAAAAGAAATCCTCCTAAAGCCTTAAATTAGTAAATTACAAGGTGCCTAAATCAAGTATGAGCATTAAAAAGCTAATAGGTATTATTTTCCCGATCTGCCTTTCCACCACCTTGGCTTCCGGTCAACCTGGTCCACCTTCATTTCGTGGCTTTAATACTTTAGGGCAAACTCAAGTTACACCCTTGCCGTTGGAACAGGCATTTCCTTTTTATGTGAGTGAAATTAGCAGTAGCAAGATGCGTGTAACCTGGACCCTAGCAGACGGTCACTACCTCTATCGCCATGCCTTCAATTTCACGATTAAGCAAACCGAAGACAGCGATGCTATGGGTGTGGATGCCCTGATTCCCACCGGACTCATGAAAACAGATCAGTTCTTTGGTCAGATCGAAGCCTATTACGATACGGTAAATGTGGATTTAAATTTCACCATTCCTCCCGGGCCCGATGCGTTTCTAGTCATTGAATACCAGGGGTGTGCAGACTGGGGCTTCTGCTATCCACCTCAAAAAACACTCTTTGAGCTTAGGCCTTAGGGTCTAAACCGATCTAACTAAATGAGTGAAATAGTAGCTAAATTCTGAGATAATGCAGCTAAAGTTGTCTATTGGATCCGAAATTGTCAATTCGCAAGATTGATTTTTCCCTGGGAAATTAAAAATGGCAAAAATTCTTGCCCTGCATGGGCCGAATCTTAATCTATTAGGTCATCGTGAACCAAATATCTATGGTAGTGATACTCTGAATGACATAAATACGCGCTGCGAAACAATTTGCACTGAAGCTGGCCATGAATTTTCTAGCCTGCAGAGCAATACTGAGGCAGACTTGATTAACCGATTGCACGAAGCCCGAGTTGATGGCACCGATTTTATGCTCGTGAACTTTGGCGGCTTCACTCATACCAGCATTGCGATTCGTGATGCTATTTTAGCGGCTGAAATCCCCTTTATCGAAGTTCACCTTTCCAATCTCTACGCCAGAGAAGAGTACCGACACCATTCTTACTTTGCCGACATTGCTGTCGGCAGTATCGTTGGGCTCGGTGCACAAGGTTACGAACTGGCTGTACATGCTGCTATCAAGAAACTCGAGAACTAAATAGGTACTGCGATACATTTGTTATGGATATTAGAAAAGTTAAGAAATTAATCGAATTATTAGAAGCCTCGGATGTCGCTGAGATCGAAATTAAGGAAGGAGATGACGCCGTGCGCATCAGCCGTGCTCCTTCTGTTGCTCCTGGACCCATGACATACCAAGCGGCACCGGCACCTAGTCTTTCTGCCGAAGCGCCAAAAGAAAGCGAAGCATCCACCCCTGAGTACACCGGGAAGGGTAACGTCATCCAGTCTCCGATGGTAGGAACATTCTACCGTGCACCTTCACCTTCTTCAGCGCCTTTCGTAGAAGTAGGCACACATGTGAAGGCAGGGGATGTGGTCTGTATTATTGAAGCAATGAAAATGATGAACCAGATCGAAGCTGACTACGCTGGCGTGGTAGAAACCATAATCGTTGAAGACGGTGAACCAGTCGAGTTCGATCAGGCTCTAATGACAATAGTCTGATTGTTCACATTCCTCTGCTCCAGGATCAATATACATGCTTGAAAAAGTTCTTATAGCCAATCGCGGAGAGATAGCGCTGCGAGTTTTGCGCGCTTGCAAAGAACTCGGTATTAAGACTGTAGCTGTTCACTCAGTCGCAGATAAAGATCTTATGCACGTTCGATTGTCCGATGAATCTGTATGTATCGGCCCCCCAAATCCTACAGACAGTTACTTAAATATTCCGTCAATAATTAGTGCCATGGAGGTTACCGATGCCGATGCAGTGCATCCAGGCTATGGGTTTTTATCAGAAAACGCAGATTTTGCAGAGCAGGTAGAAAATAGTGGGTTTAAATTCATTGGTCCGGAGCCCGGAACTATTCGAATGATGGGGGACAAAATATCGGCAATTGAAGTTATGCGGAAAGCCGAAGTACCAACTGTGCCCGGCTCCAACGGCCCCCTTGACGACAATAAGGACCGCACTTTAGCTCTCGCTAAGGAGATCGGTTACCCAGTTATTATTAAGGCAGCAGCAGGAGGAGGCGGTCGTGGTATGCGGGTAGTCCATAATGAGGCGGCCCTGTTAAAAGCTATCTACGTGACCCAGACTGAGGCTAAATCATTCTTTGGTAGCGGCATAGTTTATCTAGAGAAATTTCTTGAGAATCCGCGTCACGTAGAAATCCAAGTGCTAGGGGATGGACAAGGTAATGCGATTCATCTGGGCGAACGTGACTGCTCTTTGCAAAGACGCCACCAGAAGATACTGGAAGAAGCCCCTGCCCCAGGTGTACCAATAGAAGCCCGAGAACGAGTCGCCAACACCTGCATTCAGGCTTGCAAGAACATGCGTTATCGCGGTGCAGGTACTCTCGAATTTTTATATGAGGATGAAAACTTCTATTTCATAGAGATGAATACGCGCGTGCAGGTAGAACACCCGGTCACAGAAATGGTCACAGGTGTAGATATAGTCAAGGAGCAACTGCGCATAGCTAGCGGAGAGCCTCTGCCTCTTACACAGGCCGATGTATCTATAAGTGGCCATGCTTTCGAATGCCGCATCAACGCTGAAGATCCAGTTACTTTCTTGCCTTGTCCTGGGAAAGTAAAGCTATTTCATGCTCCCGGAGGACCGGGAGTGCGCGTAGATTCTCACCTATACAGCGGTTATTGTGTGCCGCCGTATTACGATTCTCTGATCGCTAAGTTAATCAGCTACGGTGAGACCCGTGACCAAGCGCTGCTCCGAATGCAGATTGCACTGGATGAGCTTTTGATCGATGGAATTCGCAGTAATATCCCTCTACAACGCGAACTTGTGCGCGATGCCGAGTTCCAAGAAGGAGGAGTCAACATCCATTACCTGGAACGGAAGTTAAATTCTTAATCCATACTGCGTCCGGCGCTAAAAATTCTATGTGGCAGCAACTCAAAATTCAACTTGAGCCTGGGGACTGCGCGATTCTAGAACAGCAATTGCTTGAAGCTGGCGCTCTAGCCATATCCTACCTTGACGCAGGCGACCAACCAATTTATATCGACCACCCTAGGTACAATGCGGAGCTAAGTAGCAAGCCTTTATGGGAAAATACCTGCCTCCTATGCTTGTTCGACAAAGGAAAGGATCTGGAACTCTTACTGGGAAAATTAAAGAAAAATCCAGTTGTCAAAAACACTAAAGATCTTTCGGTTGAAAAGATTGAAGACCAGGAATGGGAACGCTGCTGGATGAAAGACTTTCTTCCATTGCAGTTTGGCAAAAATTTGTGGATTTGCCCAACTTCGCAGACACCTCCCTATCCAGAAGCAACCAACATCATGCTTGATCCAGGATTGGCTTTTGGCAGTGGCTCCCATCCAAGCACGTCTCTTTGCCTTCGATGGTTAGAGCAGGCTTTCCTTAAAAATACCGAGGTAATTGACTACGGCTGTGGGTCGGGCGTACTGTCTATTGCGGCGGTATTGCTTGGGGCGAACAAAGTTCGCGCTGTGGACAATGACCTGCAGGCAATTGCCGCAACTAAGGATAACAGCTTCCAGAATAGTATTCCTGAGGGAATAATTACAACCTGCCTGCCCGAGGACTTACCTGAAGAGCAGGTGGATATCCTAATATCTAATATCCTTGCTGAGCCACTGCTTGATCTAGCAGTCACGTTCTCAAGACTGGTCAAGCCTGGCGGTAAGGTAGTACTTTCAGGTTTATTAGAAAACCAGGTCACGAGGTTGATCAGCTGCTACAAGCAATGGTTCGATATAAGCGAAGCAGTGGTTGATAATGGCTGGGGCTTACTTACCGGAATTCGTAAGGCGTAATATCAATCACCGAGCTAAATCGGGTAAATAGCTTTAAAGCTGATCTCTTCTAAGGATATTATGTTGCTCCTCAAATTTACTAACCCCTACTGAGATTAAAGTGATCGTTGTCGGTCCCTATAAAGTACGAAACAATCTATTTCTTGCTCCCTTAGTCGGCATAAGTGACGTCCCTTTTCGGGAAATCTGCAGCGAACAGGGCGCCGGACTCACTATTGGTGAGATGCTTACGTGTAACACTGATTTATGGAACAATGAAAGAAACCGCTTTAAGCAAATAAAATCACGCATCAATGCGCATCAGGTTGTACAAATAGTTGGCTCTGATCCCGGAATGATGGCGAATGCCGCCCAACTGAACGTGGCTATGGGTGCAACAGCCATAGACATCAATATGGGCTGCCCGGCAAAAAAGGTTTTGAAAAAAGCTGCCGGTTCAGCTCTATTAAAAAATCCTAGCTTGGTAGCACGAATCCTGCGAGCGGTTGTTTTACAAGTTAATGTCCCGGTAACTTTGAAAATTCGCACGGGGTGGTGTCCTGCGACCCGCAATGGTGTAGAAATAGCCAAGATCGCGGAAGATTGCGGAATACAGTTGCTAAGCGTTCATGGCAGAACTCGGGAATGCCGCTTCAAAGGCAAAGCTGAATACGACACGATAGCGGCCATTAAACAAGCCGTTTCAATACCTATAATAGCCAACGGCGATATCCATTGCCCCGACAAGGCAAAACAAGTACTGCAGTATACAAAAGCCGATGGACTAATGATTGGTCGTGCTGCACAGGGTCAACCTTGGCTTTTCAAGCAAATTGAACATCTCCTCGCAACCGGAAAAACTCTTCCGACCCTAACTCTCTATCAAAAACTGAAAATTATCGAATCTCACTTAAAAAAATTGCATAGTTTCTATGGCGAGGTGAAGGGTGTGTGGTACGCTCGCAAACATGTTGCCAGCTACGTAAAAAATCTTCCCCAAGGGAGGGTATTTCTGGCAAACTTTAATAAGATCGAATCGGGTCTATATCAGCTCGAAACTGTAAATAGTTACTTTGGTTATCTGACTGGAGATGAGAGGGTCATCGCAGCATGAACAAACTAAACGAATCCTCAACATTTTCAGGCTTCGGGGTTACTGAACCTCTGGAACCGCTCTCACAACCCGAACATCAGGAGACTACTCTAAGATCAGAAGTCCAAAAAGCTCTTGGAAGATACTTCCAACATGTCGAAGACGAACCAATAACCGATCTCCACCGAATGGTGATGTCGGAAGTAGAAGCTCCATTGCTTGAGGCCGTGATGCTTTATACCAAGAATAACCAGAGCAAGGCATCTATAATGCTCGGACTTAACCGTGGTACACTTCGCACTAAGTTGAAACACTACGGATTACTTTAGCTAGACCTAGCGGTCGGCCAATGTTCTTCTTCTCACATAATTCCTATAAATATATTTCAATATACGTATATCGCTTATGACATCAGATAACTCTGGCGCCATTCGTCGGGCTCTAATCAGTGTTTCCGACAAGACAGGCATTGTTCCCTTCGCTCAAGCACTCCGCAAACTCAACGTCGAAATACTATCTACCGGTGGCACTTATAAACTGTTGGCTTCAGAGAATATTCCTGCTATCGAAATATCTGACTACACCGGGTTCCCAGAGATGATGGACGGCAGGGTTAAAACTCTGCATCCAAAAGTACATGGGGGCATTCTTTCGCGCCGCGACCTAGACCAGGGAGTCATGGAAGAGTATGACATTCCGCCTATCGACATGGTAGTGGTCAACCTTTACCCCTTCGAAGCTACAGTGGCCAAGCCCAGCTGTGATCTTTCCAACGCAATAGAAAATATAGATATAGGTGGCCCTACAATGTTACGCGCTGCCGCAAAGAATAATCGTTTTGTGGCTGTTGTCGTAAATCCCGCAGACTACGATTCCGTCATTGGCCTAATGAAAGTAAACAATGGTTGTCTAGATCAGAAAACTCGTTTCGACCTGGCCGTTAAAACTTTTGAGCACACAGCAAATTACGATGGAGTTATCGCCAATTACCTGGGTACAAAACTTGAAGATGAGAGCCCAGATTTCCCTCGCACTTTCAATACTCAGTTCGTCAAGCGCCAGGAAATGCGCTACGGAGAAAATCCTCACCAACAGGCGGCATTCTATACGGAGAAGATCCCCGAGGAAGCTAGTATAAGTACAGCGATTCAACTGCAGGGCAAAGACCTCTCCTACAACAATATCGCCGACACCGATGCAGCCCTCGAATGCGTTAAATCTTTTATTGAACCGGCCTGTGTCATCATTAAACATGCGAACCCCTGTGGAGCAGCGATAGCTGAATCTTCGGTAAAGGCCTATGAACTGGCTTTTCAGACCGATCCTACTTCAGCCTTTGGTGGAATCATTGCATTTAATCGGGAACTTGATTCGGAAACAGCGCAACGTATTGTCGATCAACAATTTACCGAAGTGATAATCGCTCCCTCAATTTCGGAAGAGGCACTAACAATCACAGCCACAAAGAAAAACGTCAGGGTGCTGAGTTGTGGCCGGTGGCCGGAAGCAAGAGCAAAAAGTTTTGATTATAAAAGGGTTAATGGCGGTCTTCTCCTCCAAGACAGAGACATACATGATATTAGTAAGAATGATTTGAAGTTAGTGACAAAAAGAGAGCCTACCGAAGGAGAACAGCGAGACTTAATCTTTGCATGGCGCATAGCGCAGTACGTGAAATCGAACGCCATCGTGTATTGCAAGAACAACCAGACTATCGGAATCGGTGCCGGTCAAATGAGCAGGGTATACAGTGCCAAAATTGCAGGCATCAAAGCGACTGATGAAAATCTGACGGTGAAAGGTTCAGTAATGGCATCCGATGCATTCTTTCCGTTCCGCGATGGAATTGATGCTGCGGCTAAAGCTGGCATAACCGCTGTTATCCAACCAGGGGGCTCTCTGCGAGACGAAGAAGTAATAAGCGCTGCTGATGAAGCGGATATCGCCATGGTATTCACTAGTATTCGCCATTTCCGCCATTGATACTGTGAGGAAATATTATGTTTGCAATATCCTTCTCGAGCCCTTTCTCATTAACCGACCACTTTCTTTCTATCAAAACAGAGAAGATTTGCTAGAACTCTACCTAAATTCTTTCTCTTATTTCTTCACCGTAGGGTAAAATCGAGCTTTAACAATGGGATTATGTCCATTCCAAATAATAGACCTATTTATTATGATTCCGAGAGGCTATTAAGTAACCAAAACAAACAATCTGGGAATCTCCAAAAATCATTATGAATGTGTTGGTAATAGGATCGGGTGGCCGGGAGCACGCTCTAGCATGGAAATGTGCTCAATCTACAACCGTAGATAAAGTCTTTGTCGCTCCAGGCAATGCAGGCACCGGAGCAGAAAAAAAACTGGAAAACATTGCTATTAACGTAATGGATTTTTCAGCGTTAACAGATTTCGCGAAAAAAGAAAAAATAAAGCTGTCTATTGTGGGACCAGAGGCCCCTTTAGTAGAAGGGATAGTAGATTACTTTTCCGAACGCGGCCTACTCTGTTTTGGTCCCTCGGCAAAAGCCGCACAGCTTGAAGGATCGAAAGCCTTCGCCAAAGATTTTCTAAGCAAGCACGGCATTCCGACAGCTAACTACCAAACATTTACGAAAGTAAGTCCGGCGGTTGCCTATATTCGAGCCAAAGGTGCTCCTATAGTTATTAAGGCCGATGGCCTTGCTGCTGGAAAAGGCGTTGTGGTAGCCCAATCTGTAGATGAAGCTCTTGACACAATCGAAGATATGTTGTCTGGCAACCGATTCGGGGAAGCTGGACACCGGGTAGTCATTGAACAGTTTCTCGAAGGTGAGGAAGCCAGTTTTATTGCAATGGTGGACGGAAAGCACGTACTTCCGATGGCTACGTCTCAGGATCATAAACCTAGGGATGAAGGCGATAAAGGTCCGAACACTGGTGGTATGGGAGCTTATTCTCCTGCTCCGGTTGTCACTAAAAAAGTCTATAAACGAATCATGGACCAAGTGATTCTCCCAACGATCAAGGGAATGGCAAACGATGGCAATGATTACACCGGATTCCTCTACGCTGGGCTGATGGTTTCTCCTTCGGGAGACGTTAATGTTGTCGAGTTCAATTGCCGGTTCGGTGATCCAGAGGCACAACCGGTGATGTTGCGGCTGCAATCGGACTTACCTCAGCTGTGTCTTGCCGCAATGAAGCAGGAACTTAACAACCATAAAGCTCAATGGGACCCGCGTTATTCGGTCGGAGTGGTGCTAGCCAGCGGAGGTTATCCTACTTCTTACAACAAAGGAGATATCATTGAGGGCCTAGAAAAGCCACATGGAAATCACCAGAAAATATTTCATGCTGGGACTACCATGAAAAACGGAGCCGTTGTAACAAATGGCGGCCGAGTGTTGTGTGCGACGGCATTAGGTAACTCGGTTTCAGCTGCCCAAACAGCTAGTTACGAACTAGTTCATTCGATCAATTGGGCTAATGTTTATTTTCGTAATGATATTGCTTATCGAGCTGTCGCACGCGAAAATGCCTGAATGACTGAAAAATTCCAACATTCCATAATCGATCGATTTCTGATTCAGTTTGATCAAGCATTACGCACCTGTGTACCCGGTTCGATAGAGCCCAAGCGAAAATCGCCAGCGACCAGCGTAGATGAAAAAGAATTAAGCACGACTGAAAAACAACATGCTGCTGGCCTAATGCGCATCAACCATACAGGCGAAGTTTGTGCCCAGGCTCTATATCTTGGTCAGGCAACCACGGCCCGATTAGGTCAGATACGCAAATCGATGGAGCTCGCCGCCGAAGAAGAAAAGGATCACCTAGCCTGGTGCGAACAGCGACTAGGAGAACTCGACAGTCATACAAGTGCATTGAATCCTCTCTGGTATTTGCTATCGTTCTCCATGGGAGCAACGGCGGGGATTACTGGTGACAGGTGGAGTCTTGGATTTGTTGCTGAAACCGAAAAGCAGGTGTGTGAACACCTGGAAGATCATCTCTCAAAGCTTCCGGAGCAAGATATAAAGAGCAGGACTATTCTTGAACAAATGATTTCCGATGAGAAACAGCATGAGCAAACCGCTAGGCAAGCCGGAGGCTTCGAGCTTCCAATAGCCATTCGTCAGACCATGACCTTGATATCGGAATTCATGAAGAAGACAACTTATCACATTTAAACTATTCGTCAGCTGCTTCTACTGAAACGATTTCAAAATCATGAGTTACATCTACCCCCGCATTTTTTAGCATAATCGAAGCGGAACAATATTTTTCAGCCGACAACTCAATCGCTCGTTCCACCAGCCTTTCACTCAGATCTCTACCAGATATTTTGAAATGGAGATGAATAGACTCGAATACTGCGGGGACAGCATCGGCTCGTTTAGCGGTTACATTGGCTTCACAACTAGTAATTTGTTGACGGCCTTTTTGAAGGATAGTTACCACGTCGTAAGAAGAGCAACTCCCCACACTCAAAGCCATTAGCTCCATGGGGCGCATACCCATGTTCCTTCCACCGTTTTCCGACGGACCATCAAGGATGAGGGCGTGCCCAGTCTCGGACTCCGCTACAAACATCACTTCTTCAACCCAGTTTACTCGTACATCCATTACTCGTCTCATCTAAAAATATCATTCTAAGTTCTCTCCATTGCTCATAGGTTCTTGTCTAGCTCCTTGAGTCCCTGATCAATGAGTTGCTCAGTTCAGTACAGCAATACTTTTTCTCTGTAGTTACAATTGTCAAAGATCTGCTCTTTTAGTTGAAAATCATTAAAAAAAGAGCTCCTTCAATTTTACGCCAGGTTTATCTGACTGCATGAATGACTCTCCAACCAAAAATCCATATATATTATTGCTGAGCATGACTTCGACATCTTCCCGCGAATTAATTCCACTTTCGGTAATAACAAGTTTATCGCTTGGTATATGCTCTGCAAGTTCTAGTGTAACCTCAATATCAGTTTCAAAGGTATGCAGGTTTCTATTATTGATACCTAGAAGGTCTATACCTAGCTCCAGAGCCTGGTCCAGCTCCTGTCTATTGTGAATTTCAACCAGTATATCAATTGACAACTCGTTCGCATAAGCAACTAGTTCAGCTAATTGTGAATGTTGTAAGGCCATAACAATCAACAGAATACAATCCGCGCCTAGTACTCTAGACTCAGCAATTTGATAAGGATCGATAATAAAGTCTTTACGTATTACAGGTATTTGGCAAGCTAAACGTGCCTGTTGAAGATGTTCGTTTTGGCCCTGAAAAAATTTCTCGTCAGTGAGAACAGAAAGACAGGTAGCATTATTCTTCGCATAATCTTCTGCATGCTCTGCCGGTCTAAAGTTTTCCCGAATCAGACCCTTTGACGGGGATGCTTTTTTTATCTCTGCGATAATAGCAGGCTTCTTTTCCAAAATGCGATTGCGGATTGCCCTAGTAAATCCTCTAGTTTCGTCAGTATCGGGCAGTTTCCTTTCTAGCTCTATTTGCGATACAACAGACTTCATCGCCGCAACCTCCTTTTGCTTATGGGCCAAAATCTCCTCAAGAATCGTTGGTGTGGTCACTCCATTAGCCATCTGTTAACTGAGTAAACTGAATCAGCTGATCGAATTTCTCCTGCGCTAATCCACTCTCTAGCACTTCCTTAGCTTTGGCAACTCCTGCCAAAAGGTCTTCGCAAAGATTAGCTACATAGATTGCAGCACCAGCGTTCAGAGCAACTATTTCTGCAGCAGCCCTGTTCTCGTTAGCCAGCGCTTGTTTGAGCATGATAAGGCTTTCTTCCGCATTGTTAATCTGCAAACCATTGCAGTCGGGGTATTGCTCAATTCCGAAATCACCAGGTGATATACTATAGGTAGTGATTTCCCCTGCCTTTAGTTCGCCAACCTGGGTTTCCGCAGCTATGCTAATCTCATCAAGGCCATCATCAGAAGAGACTATCATCACGTGGTTACTGCCGAGCTCTCGTAGGACTTCCAGTAGAGTAGGTATCCATATCGGATCGAAAACTCCAATAATCTGATTGGGTGAAGAAGCTGGATTAGTTAACGGACCTAGTAAGTTGAAAATAGTTCTTACCCCAATTTCCTTTCGCGCAGTGATGACATATTTCATAGCACTATGATGAGCCGGCGCAAACATGAATCCGACACCGACCTGTTCAATCACTCGAGCTACCTGACTAGCCTCAAGAGTCAAACTTACGCCCGCCGCTTCCAACACGTCGGCACTACCGCTAGTACTAGTCGCTCCCCGATTGCCATGTTTGGCTACCTTAGCCCCTGCACAGGCAGCAACTATTGCCGAAGCAGTCGATACATTAAATTTGTTGGAACCACTGCCACCCGTACCACACGTATCAACAAGGTGAGGGGAAGGCTCGATATTTACCTTAGTACATAGCTCTCTCATCACTATAGTACCGCCGAGAATTTCGTCAGATTTTACTCCTTTCATTTGAAGCCCTACTAAAAATGCAGCATTCTGGGCATCGGTCGTCTGCCCTGACATAATATCTTGCATAACAGATACCATCTGGGTTTTATTAAGATCGATACTACTAGTTACTCTTTTTATTGCTTCTCTTATATCCAAGATATTTCTCCGTGACCTTCCTTATACTCCTTTAGGTATTTTCCTCTAGAAAGTTTTTTAACAGTTTCAGCCCATGCTCACTCAAAATGGATTCAGGGTGGAATTGGACACCCTCGATTGGTAACTCCTTATGGCGAACACCCATTATCTCCTCGAACTTTCCATCATCTTCAGTCCAGGCTGTGACCTCAAGGCAGCTCGGTACCGAATTTTGGTCGATTACTAGAGAATGATAGCGTGTCGCCACAAACGGTGCGGGGATCCCATTGAACACGCCTTCACCAGTATGATGAATTGATGAAAGTTTGCCATGCATCACCCTCCCTGCACGCACAACGTTTCCTCCGAAGACCTGACCTATGCTCTGATGGCCGAGACAAATCCCAAGGATTGGCATCTGACCGGCAAAATGGCCGACCACCGAAGTAGAAATCCCTGCTTGAGTGGGTGTACATGGTCCAGGTGAGATAACAATCTGGGAGGGCTTCATCGCTTCTATATCTTTGAGAGTTACTTCGTCATTACGAAATACCTTCACGTCTGCGCCCAACTCGCCAAGATACTGCACCACGTTGTACGTAAAGGAATCGTAATTGTCTATCATTAACAACATTGGCTCAGCCTTGTTGGAATACTCATAATTACGAGCAACAATCATATCAGCACAACTCTGCTCTGTCTTGAGATGACTCGGTAGTCATGTGCGGTGGAAACGCCACTCTTAGAGCATTATCAAATCAGTGCAACAATTAAACTCAAGTGGCTGTGATAACCATCCTGTTGTGCTAAGAGATTTGCAGATAAAACTCTCGGCTGTGCGAACTTAGACATTAAATGTTTAAAGCAACCAAGGCTTAGCTTGTTATTACAAAGTAAGTGAATTTTCCGCCAACTGCACAGCTTTCACTATCGCCTTTGCTTTGTTCTGGGTCTCTTCCCATTCCTTATCAGGCCTAGAGTCCGCTACTATCCCGGCGCCAGCTTGGACATGAAGTGTCTGATTTTTGATTACAGCGGTACGAATCGCTATGGCCATGTCCATGTTGTCATTCCAACTCAGATAACCCATTGCACCACCGTAGATTCCTCGCTTGTTTGGTTCTAGTTCATCTATGATTTGCATGGCACGCACTTTTGGGGCTCCGCTAAGCGTACCAACAGGTAGTGTAGACTTAAGTACGTCAAGTGCCGTTTTATCGTCACTGATTTCGCTCTCCACGATCGAAGCTATGTGCATTACGTGAGAATAGCGTTCCACGAACATTTTACGAGGAACACGCACAGAGCCTGTTTTCGAAACACGACCTGAGTCATTGCGGCTCAGATCTATCAGCATCAAATGCTCTGCTATCTCCTTAGCGTCCGATAACAACTCTTTTTCAAGTGCCTGGTCTTCCTGATCTGTGGCACCCCGCTTACGAGTGCCTGCTAACGGGCGAACCGTAATCTTACTCGATTCCACGCGCGCCAAAATCTCTGGTGAAGCACTCACTACATGGTGATCGGCAAGGTCGAAAAAAACCATGTAGGGGGACGGATTCAGATACCGTAGGGCTCGATAAACATTAATAGGGTCGCCATCAAATTTCACAGACATCCGCTGGGCGAGTACTACCTGCATAACATCACCTGCAACGATATATTCTTTTATCTGTTCAACGGCCTTCTCGTACTCTTCCCGCCTAAAGTGATAAAGGAAATCTTCTTCTGTAACTATATTACTCGTATTGGAATCCGGAAGTGGCACTGGTTTTTTAAGATCCATCTGTAATTGATCTAACCGGCGCTGAGCTTTTTTATAGGCGTCCCCAGCAGCGGGATTTACATTGATAATGAAAGAAATTGTCCCTCTGAGATTATCAAAAACCACAACTTCTTCAGACACCATCAGAAGGATGTCTGGCGTATCAATCTCGTCAATTCCTTCGGCCGGCCCTATGCTAGTTTCCACGAAACGAACTGTATCGTAAGCGAAATAGCCTACTAGACCTCCGGAAAAGCGCTGCTTGTCACCTACATCTGCTACCTTAAAGCGGTTCCTAAATCCTGTAATAAAATCAAAAGGGTCATCAGTGTCCTGTTCTTCGACAATCTTCCCTTCGGTTTCAACGACGACCTTGCCATATTGAACCCGCATGATTGTGCTGCAAGGTAAACCAATTATGGAATAGCGACCCCATTTTTCACCCCCTTGGACTGATTCAAAGAAGTAGCTATACGGACCTTTCCCCAGTTTTAGGTAGGAGCTTAGAGGAGTTTCAGTGTCAGCGAGTACTTCTCTAACAACAGGGATGCGGTTATAACCTTGCCTAGCGAGATCCTGAAACTGCGCTTGATTCATATTGGTTTTTGCTCATTGAGTCTGTCTAGTGGAGCTTTTGACCTAGTTCTTCGCGCATCGCAGCTATCGTTGCCGAATAGTCTTCACTTTGGAAAATTGCTGATCCGGCTACAAACATATCGGCACCTGCCTCTGCTATTTCCCCTATATTCTTGACTCCAACGCCGCCATCCACCTCAAGACGGATTGGGTGGCCGCTGTCGTCAATAAGTTTGCGCACCTTCTTTAACTTCTTTAGGGTGGAAGGAATAAATTTCTGACCACCAAATCCTGGATTCACAGACATCAACAAGATTACATCAATTTTTTCAATCAGGTATTCTAGACAGTCGATGGGTGTACCTGGGTTAAAAACCAGTCCAGACTTGCAACCTTGATCCCGGATCAGTTGGAGAGATCGATCTGGATGTGAAGTCGCTTCAGGGTGGAAACTAATATAACTAGCTCCTGCTTTGGCAAAATCACATATGAGCTGATCTACTGGAGTAACCATGAGATGAACATCGATAGGAGCAGTAATATTATGATTCCGCAGCGCCTGGCACACCATTGGTCCAATAGTTAGATTGGGCACGTAGTGATTATCCATTACGTCGAAATGTATGACGTCAGCGCCGGCATCAAGCACCGCATTCACTTCTTCGCCTAGCCGTGCAAAATCTGCGGACAATATGGATGGTGCTATCAGGTAGTCTTTCATAAGTTTTATTCAGAACAGCATTTCAGGTGGCCCGTATTGTACAGCCTGCGGAATCTTTTGTCCTTCAGAGTGCCTTGCGATAGCCGCATAACGTTTCGTATGCGTCACGGACTGCTTGCGATTTTTCTTGAGCTTGTTGCAGCATCTCGGCGGAAAGGTTGTCCACACTGAGTTTGTCTGGGTGATAACGCGACATCAACCGCAGGTATGCTCGTTTGACTTCGCCAACCTCCACCCCTGGTTTAAGTTGAAGAACACTATAGGCATGCTTTAAGTATCCTCGCGGCTCAGCGAAAAAGTAATCGAGGCAATTTTGCGCTTTTTTACATACTCTCGTAAATTCACCTTTGTCGTATCCAAGCTCATGAGCGACTTCCCGCAGTAATACCTTCTCTTTCAGTCTCATTTCACCCTTGGAATACGCCAGTTGGCATTGAAGCTTTAGAAAAAGGTCTGCCAGTTCAGTCTTAGGTCTAATTATTCTGACCAAGTCACGCACACATTTCATTACATCCGTATTTAGTTGCTTACCTTGATCAAAGTATTGTATAGCTTGTTGTCGCTGCGCGTTATCAAAACTAAGCTGTTGCATGATAGCTATGGCAAAATCGATTTCTTCTTGTGTCACCACCCCATCAAGTTTCGAAACTCTCCCCATCAAGGCAAACATGGCCATATTAAAATGTCTCTGGGTTTTCCCCCCGGACGGCACTTTCACATGGGGGTCATTGCCAGACAAACGCATGCAAATAGCACGTTTGTAGGCTCTATTACGGAGTGAATTCAACACCATTCAACTCCCTCTATTCGCGGAAACAAGCGTAGAGACTTCCCCTAGTCGTTTCGGGGTTCCAACATCAATCCAGATGCCGGCGTGAATCTCTCCACTAACGCGATTGTGCGACATGGCTTGCCGCAATAAGGGGATCACCGAGCGTGGTTGAATTGGGTAGCCGGAAAACAAATTTTTATGTAGAACGCTGATACCACTGAACGTGAGGCGTTCATTTGGTGTGCTGTTACCTTCATTAACACGACCCGTGTTATCTAAGTGAAAGTCTCCATGTGGATGGTGCTCCGAATTGGCGACAAGCACTAAGTGGGCAAGCCAATCTTTACCATCCACCGGCTGAAGTGTAGAAAAATCAAAATCGGTCCACACGTCTGCATTAACGATAATAAAACTATCGTCTTTGAGTATAGGGAGAGCCTTGATTATGCCTCCCGCAGTTTCCAGACGTACAGCTTCTCTTGAATAGCTGATTTCAATACCGAACTGAGACCCGTCGCCTAAGGCTTCTTCAATCATGGATCCCAAGTAGAAATGATTAATCACAATGCCTGTGACACCACCAGCAACTAACCTCTCGATCTGATATTCGATAAGAGTCTTGTCGCCAACTTTTAACAGCGGCTTGGGTATATTATCAGTAAGAGGCAGCATACGCTTACCCATCCCGGCCGCCAAGATCATTGCGCGCATTAGAACTCCAAATTAAGTTTGGTTCTCGCTACCGGCAACAAATCCTTTTTAAACCAGTCCACGAATGCGTTAAATTCTCTATATCGCTCACTTACCTCTAAGAAATAACGAATAACCAGGGGGATATCGGCCAAATAGCCTGGTTTATGATCTCTAATATGCAACCTAGCAAAGATGCCCAAGACCTTTAAATGACGCTGCAGCCCCATAAGATCAAAGTCTCGCAAGAATTGCTGTTGGCCCACCTCTTGGACAATGCCCCTCGCTGTAGCTCGCTTAAAGTAATCAATAGCCCATTTCTCTACCTGTTCTGGGGTCCAGCGAATATAGCAGTCCCTTAGCAGCGACACGAGATCGTAGGTATAAGCTCCGAGCACAGCATCCTGGAAATCGATAATTCCTGGTCCAGCGTCTGCATCAAAGATCAGAGGGTCGAGGATCATCAAGTTACGGGAATGGTAATCTCGATGAACTATTACCTCAGCCTGTCCGAGCGCTGAATCTTCGAGAAATCGGAAAGTCTCGTCGAGTAAATCACGTTCATTGTGACCGAGCGTTAACGACAAAAATTCTCCACAAAACCATTTCTCGAATAGCATCATTTCCCGATTCAGCTCTTTTCTAGAAAAAGGGGCAAGTATCCCTTTATCTTCACTCGCCTGGAGCTCAAGTAAAGAGAAGATGGCTTTCTGGTATAGACCATCCACAATTTCTATCTGACCTAGCTGCTGTGCGTCCCGCAATGCGTCTAGGTAAAGCGTATCTCCCAGATCATCTAGCAGCATAAAGCCTCTTTGATGGTCTGCCGAGTGAACTTTAGGTACAACTAACCCAGCTTGCTGGAACAAGTTACAAATATTCTCGAAGGATTTACCGTCTTCATTCTCAGGCGGAGCATCGACGGCCATAAAGGAATGATTACCAGCCCAAACTCGAAAATAACGCCGAAAACTAGCATCGCCGGCTACCTTTTCGAGAGTTATTGTTTTCGCGTTTCCCAGTCGCAAACTACTTATAATCTCTTTAGTCCAAAGATTTAATTGATCATATCGGGAATGAATCATAGGTACTTTGTTAATAGTGGTAAAAGCTAGTCAGGGGTTCGCTTTGCATTCGAACTCCAATGAATTATTATGCCCTTGCAATGCGCTTCGGAACAGACCTGTGCTTGCATATCATTCAGTTAGTCGGTTTCAACAACGAATTGTTTATTACCTTTACCAGTCTTTTTAATGGATTAGCGGGTTAGGGAAGACATGCCGTTAAGAAAACTTCACATTAGCTCTGAAATCTCGCTGATCCTTTCCGCTGGCATTTTGCTAACTGCTTTGCCACAAACCACACAGGCGCAGCTCCCGCAGTATACCTGCCGCCCGAATGTAGATAGTGACGGTTGGGTATGCGAAAGATCTGATTCTCCTCCATCGAGAAACTTGTCCGATGACAGTAATAGTGCAGTGTTACCACCAATTATTGAACAACTCGAGCCAGAGCAACCTCAGGTGATCCCAGAGGACGAAACGAGAGAACCAAAAGCTAGTCCAGATTCTCCCACAGAGGCGCCAGTCCGGGAAACTCCGCCAAATGGACCGAATTTGGAGGCAGAGGAAATAAGAATAGGATTAACTGCAAATGAGCTAGACTGGATGCCAAGAGCATCTATGACAATAGAACAACAAGAGAGTCTACCCGATAATTGTTGCGGCAATTTTATTGATCCCATTGCTTCTTTTGCTGACAACACTGCCATTCCTGCTGAGGCTGAGACTTTATTTCGAGCAAACCAAGGATTACAGCAACTAGCCCAGAACCTAATCACGATCAATGGCGATGTTACGGTACAACAAGGTTTTCGCTCTATCATTAATGACCAGGTAACCAATATCGATCGCGAAGCGAACACTGTTTCAATGGAAGGCAATGTTGAATTTAGGGAGCCGGGTATATTACTACTCGGCAGCTCAGCCTTCATCGACAACGACGATAATTCCAATCGTATTGAGAACGCTCAGTATGTTTTGCACAACTATAGTGCTCATGGCCAGGCTCAGAGTATTATCTATAGCAGTGATTCCAGTGTGGTCAGTATCGAGAATGGCGAATTCAGTAGGTGTGAACCTGGAAACAATTTCTGGAAGCTACGAGCCGACAACATCACACTGGACCAGAAGGAGAATCGGGGCTACGCACAAAATGCGAGTTTGCAGCTTGGCGGCCTGCCGATCTTCTATTATCCCTTCACTCTACCTTTCCCTCTGGGTGATGAGAGATCTTCTGGACTCCTTGCTCCAAGCACAGGATCAACCCGCAGTGGGGGATTCGATTTTGAACTGCCTTACTACTTTAACTTAGCTCCTCATTACGACGCCACACTGTCACCACGATTGATCTCAGATCGTGGTGTGCTGGTGGGTACCGAGCTCCGCTACTTGGCAAGCTGGTCTATGAATACCTTGAATATGTCTGGGCTGTCAGGCGATCAATTGTATGATGCAGCGCAGATAGACGTTCTCGGCTCTGATTCTCCGTCAGTTGAAGATCGCTGGTTCATCGGATTCGAACATATGGGATCCCTAGGCAGGAATTGGTCTACTTTTATCGATTACAACGCCATCAGCGACGAAGACTATTTCTACGATCTGGGTAGCAGTGGGCTTAACCTCTTAAGCCGTACCCACCTGAACAGACAGGGAGCCTTGAATTTCAATTCTGAGTACTTGCGCGCTGGTCTAAATGTCCAGCGTATCCAGATCATCG
Organism: Gammaproteobacteria bacterium; assembly: GCA_002712055.1. Lineage (GTDB taxonomy): Bacteria > Pseudomonadota > Gammaproteobacteria > Pseudomonadales > Pseudohongiellaceae > UBA9145. The sequence continues at coordinate 42,856 of PARV01000034.1, forward strand.
ATCCATTTATTTCAGCAATTGACCTAAGCCGACCCTACGACCGCCTACCCCAATTTCATTTCGAAAGCGATTTATATTTTCGAGCCGGCTTTAGCTTTGGTATACGGGGTGAAATCACTTCTTTTGATCGAGACCTAAACGAAGCAGCTCTTAGCACGACCCAAATAGCAAACGGGGCACTGACGAAGGGTGAACGTATAAATTTGGAGCCGGAAATAAGTTGGTCGCTCGAAAGTCCGGGCTGGTTCGTTCGTGCCAGCGCTAAATACAAACACGTAGAATATAGCTTAGAAAACCAGGCAATCGGTACCCTAGCGGATCCTGATCTCGGTACAGGTATTTATAGCTTGGATGCTGGCCTGGTTTTCGAACGCAATATGACAAGTAATGGAGGTGGCTGGATTCAAACATTGGAACCTCGAGTCTATTATTTATATAGCGAATATGTAGATCAAAGCATGTTGCCACTTTTTGATACGTCGGAACTTAATTTTAGTTTTAACCAACTCTTTCGTGATGATCGCTTCAGTGGCGGAGACCGCTTCGCTGACTCGGATCAAGTTACTGTTGCCCTCACTAGCCGTATACTAAACTCTGCAGGAAAGGAAACCGCCCGCGTCAGCATCGGCCAAACTCAATATTTCCAGGATCGCTTGGTGACGCTCAGTAATCCACTGCTAACCTGGCTGCCGCGCTATTCACCTCTCTACACTAAATCTGCTTTGGCTAGCGAAGTTGCGTTCACATTCGGGGAAAAAGTACAGCTCAGTACCGATCTTCAATGGAATGAAGATACCCAGGAAGTGGAGGAAGGCAGTTTCCAACTCCGCTATCAAGGCAACGATAATTTATTAAATATAGCCTACCGCTACCGTACTCTGGTTAGCTCACCAAGTTTTACTCTGCCAGTAGGTATCGATCCGCGTATCAAACAAACAGACATATCAGGTATCTGGCCTGTCACTGCCAATTGGAAATTGCTGGCCCGCTGGAATTACGATCACAGTAACTCGCGTAATCTGGAAAGTTTCGTGGGAGTGGAGTGGAGCAATTGTTGCGCTACCATTCGACTAATTGGACGAGAATGGGTTGACGAAGACGAATTGTTTCTTCCTAATATCAAACCCGACCGCGGTATATTCGTTCAGTTTACCCTGAAAGGACTTGGTAATCTCACCGGGGGAGGCTTGAGCAATCTTTTAAGCGATAGTATTTGGGGCTTTAGAGATACTAATTATGAGCAATAACGCAACCGTTAAACGTACACACTCGATTTCATTTCTTAACCTTGGCTTGGCTATTATAATTGGCTGCCTACCAGTTTTTAGCTTTGCGCAAAGAGTATTGCTTGATAGGGTAATTGTCGTGGTAGACGAGGATGTTGTGCTGCAAAGTGAGCTTGATGCCAGGCTAGCGGATGTAACAGCAAACGCTGCAGTGAACAACCGCCCGCTTCCGGAACAAGACGAACTTAGATCTGAAGTGCTAGATACTCTGATATTGGAGAATCTGCAGATGCAGTTCGCAGAGAGGGTCAGTATTCGATTCGATGATGATACCATTAACCGTGTACTGCTAAACATGGCTGAAAACAGCAACATGTCTTTCGATGAGTACGTCACTACCCTAGAAGAAGCAGGTTTGTACCTAATTACTCGGGAACAGGTGCGTAAACAACTGACCATTCAGGAATTGCAACGCGGCATGGTCAATAGCAGACTAGCCATCACTGAACAGGAAATCGATAACTTTCTGAGTTCAGAAATGGGACGGGAAACGATGGCCGCAGAATTCGTGATTAATCATATGCTAATAACAACGTCCGGCACAGATTCGGCAGAAGAACGAGAAACCAAGCTCAGATATGTGGCTGATCTCGCCACCAGGATTCGGGAAGGCGAATTTTTTGGAGAAGTATACCGTGAAGCACAACTTGCGAGATTATTTCCAGTTGATAGCACTCAATTTGATTGGCGTCGGGCAGATCAACTTCCAAATATTTTTTCAGAAATTGTAGAGACCATGGATATAGCAGACGTAGAAGGACCCATTGAGGCAGGCAACGGTTACCACCTTATCCAGCTAGCACAAAAACGTGGTGGTACAGAGCAGGTTGTAAAGCAAACCAACCTGCGACATATCATGTTAACGCCGAATGAAATCCGTGACGAAGATCAGTCGCTGGCCGAAATCCGGGAAATTCGAGAAGAAATTATTGCTGGTGAAGCATTTGCCACACTAGCGAGGCAAAACTCGGACGATCCCAATACAGTAGTAGGGGGCGGTGATCTAGATTGGGTTAACCAAGGCGGCTTACCGCCATTGATGGAAGAAGTGGTCGATGGGCTCGAGATCAATGAATTAAGTGAACCATTTCGTACGGATGGAGGGTGGCATATCGTCGAAGTACTAGGTAGACGGGAAACCGACCTAAGCCAAGAATACTCGCGGTCGCAAGCTGAGAATACCCTACGTAATCGTAAGTTCGACCTAGAATTACAGAATTGGCTGATTGAGATTCGTGAAGAAGCCTTCGTCGAACCGATCGATTAATGGCTCAACGGAAAATGTGCCATGCCCCACAGAATAGCGATTACACCCGGCGAACCAGCAGGGATCGGACCTGATCTCTGCGTTGCCATTGCGCAACATCCTCCTCCTGAAGCTGAACTCGTCGTAGTCGCTGATGGCGAACTCTTGCGACAAAGAGCTGAACAACTAGGCCAATCGCTTAGCCTAAACTACTTTGACCCCAACGCGCCTACAGTTGCGAATAGGCCTGGTGAGCTCAGTATTCTGCAGGTAAACCTAAATGAACCTGTTACTCCAGGCGAACTGAACACTGCAAACGCGAAATATGTGCTCGACACGCTTCGAACCGCAACCGATTCCGTAATACATGGACAATGCGACGCGATGGTAACGGGACCTGTTCAAAAAAGCACAATAAATAAAGCTGGGATCGCCTTCACAGGGCATACAGAGTTCNTNGCTGAATATTGTAAGCAAGAGCTAACTGTTATGATGTTAGCCACCGAGGGTTTAAGAGTNGCTCTGGCAACTACACATCTTCCGCTAAGCGCAGTACCCGGAGCAATATCGACCGAGTTGCTGGAGAAAGTCATCCAAATCNTGCATAAAGATTTACAAATCAAATTTGGCATCGAAAATCCGACAATTCTTGTCTGCGGCTTGAATCCCCATGCTGGCGAGGGAGGGTATCTCGGACATGAAGAAATTGAGATCATTGAACCAGTCTTGTCTAAACTTCAATCAAACGGAATGGACCTGATCGGCCCATTACCGGCAGATACCCTATTTACCAGTAAGTACCTTGACCACGCGGATGCGGTTTTATCGATGTACCATGATCAGGGGCTACCGGTACTAAAATACAAAGGCTTCGGTTCTGCCTGCAATATTACCCTTGGGTTACCCATTATCCGTACATCGGTAGATCACGGCACAGCTCTCGATTTAGCCGGCTCTGGCCAGGCAAGCTCCAGCAGCTTGTACAATGCAATAGCCACAGCAACACAAATGGCTTCTCACTGCAAAAACGGTAAAGAATCGACAANTGGAAAGCAGGAATGAAGCCGCATATAAATTCCACAATACTCAAAAAAGGGATTGTGCATAAACCTCGTAAGCGGTTCGGGCAAAATTTTCTGCACGATCAGAGTGTTATAAATCGTATCATTGAAGCAATCAATCCTTGCCTAAATGACCGCCTAGTTGAAATTGGGCCAGGTCAAGGAGCACTTACCGAACCATTAGCAGCGACCGGCGCTCTACTCGATTGTATTGAGCTGGATCGAGACCTAGCCAAGTATCTTCGACAACATTATNCAGAAAACTCGCAGGTAACAGTGTATNAAAAAGATGGACTCAAGTTTGACTTTGCTGAGCTCGCTCCTGCTCGAGGATCTCTGCGCATCGTCGGTAATCTTCCCTACAACACCTCCACTCCTATGTTGTTTCATCTGATGAAATATCAAGAACTAATCAAGGACATGACCTTCATGCTGCAACTGGAGGTGGTACAACGCATGACCGCCAAACCTGGGAATAAGAATTACGGTCGCCTAGGGCTCATGCTGCAGTATTTTTGTGAGATAGAGCATTTGTTTAATGTCCCGTCTGCAGCTTTCTCGCCAAAACCAAAAGTGGTCTCCGCTCTCGCTCGACTGACACCACATAGTCAGTTTCCTATCGTTGCCAAAGACGTAAACTGTCTTCAAATAGTTATAAGAACTGCCTTTAATCAGCGTCGGAAAACTTTGAAAAACAGCCTTAAATCTATTGTTTCGGAAGAGACACTCAACAAATTACCTCTGGACGGTAGCCTGCGGCCAGAAAACTTAAATCTGCGAGATTACGTAATNATAAGTGATGCCATCAGTAACCAATGAGAACTCACATGGACTGCACTGAATCAATTAAAATAGCGGTAAAAACACGTTACTTAGGAGAACAATCGGGGGNNGACAAAAACCGTTACGCGTTTGCCTACACAATAGAGATCACTAACCTAGGTAGCGAAATGGTAAAACTTCTCAATCGTCGTTGGCTAATTACTGACGACAACAATAAGGTCGAGGAAGTCATCGGCGAAGGTGTGGTGGGGCAGCAACCTGAAATACAACCTGGCCAAACCTTTCATTATACAAGCGGCGCTGTCATCGAAACGAAATTCGGCACTATGGAGGGNAGTTATGAAATGCTGAAAACTGACGGTCGCACATTTAAGGCCCCGATCCCGCCTTTTTTGTTGGGTCAGCCTCATATGGTTCACTAGGAAACTCTATCANCGCTCATAGTAGTGCTATACTGAAAGTCTGCAGAGCGATCAGCTTACATATGAGTACGTATGCTATTGGGGACATTCAGGGTTGTTATAGAGCCCTGCGACGGCTCCTGAAAAAAATCAAGTTTTCCCCANACAGAGACAAATTGTGGTGTGTTGGAGACCTTGTAAATCGCGGGCCCTCTTCTCTGGACACGTTGCGCTTCCTACAAGACATGGATCACTGCACAGAGATTGTTTTGGGCAATCACGACTTGCACTTCTTGGCAATCCACGAAGGCTGTGCACCGGGCCGAACCAAGGACACGCTGACTAGACTATTGGATGCACCAGATTGCAACCAGCTCAGTAAATGGCTGCGCCATAAGCCGCTCGCCCATTTCGACTCCCTGGATACTAGAGACGGTATTGAAAATTTCCTGATGGTGCATGCCGGTGTAGCTCCGCAGTGGTCACTACAGAAAACACTAGATTTAGCAGCGGAAGTTGAATACGCCCTTCAAAGTAAAGACTATAAAGGGTTCTTGCGTTGTATGTATGGTGACAAGCCAATTCGCTGGTATGATAAGTTACAAGGTCAGGATCGCCTTCGTACAATTACCAATTATCTCACTCGAGTGCGATTCTGTGACGAGATCGGTAGCTTGCGTCTTAGTGTCAAAGAAGGGTTGTATGCTGCCCCTGATGGATTCAAGCCTTGGTATACACATGAGATCATTACCAATAAGGCCACTATCCTATTTGGTCACTGGGCCTCATTGGAAGGAAAAACCGATAAACATCGAGTGCACGCGCTAGATACTGGTTATGTATGGGGTCGAGAACTGACCGTAATGCGTCTGGAAGATCAACGACGTTATTCAATATCGAATTGAGCTGTCTGATATAGTTTCATTATTTGTTATTACAGGATTTCATGAAAATCTATCTAGTAGGCGGAGCGATTCGTGACAAACTGCTTGGGCTCCCGATCAAAGACAAAGACTGGGTAGTAACCGGCGCAACCGAAGCTGACATGATCGNCCATGGATACCTGCAGGTCGGTAAAGGCTTCCCTGTATTCTTGCATTCCGACTCAAAAGAAGAATATGCGTTGGCCCGGACAGAAAGAAAAACGTCACCGGGCCATACTGGTTTTGAAATTTATGCTTCTCCGGAAGTAACTCTTAAACAGGATCTACAACGCAGGGATCTGACAATTAACGCTATCGCCCAAAAGGATAACGGTGAGCTAATCGATCCTTACGGTGGCTGCAACGACATAGAAAACCGAGTACTGCGCCACGTGTCACCAGCTTTCCGCGAAGACCCTCTGCGTGTTCTACGAATTGCCAGGTTTGCAGCACGCTTCGCAACACTTGGATTTAGCATAGCTGAAGAAACAATGGACCTCATGAACACCATGGTCACCGGAGGCGAACTAGAAAATCTTGTGGCAGAGCGAATCTGGCATGAGATTGAACGAGCATTGACGACATCAGCTCCCGCCGAATTCGTCCGGACATTGAGAGACTGTGGAGCACTAAAGGTAATCCTTCCAGAAGTGGACCGACTGTTTGGTGTTCCTCAACCGAAAAAATACCACCCAGAAATTGATACATATCTGCATACTCTGCTGAGCATGGAGCAGGCCAGCAAGTTGAGCGAAGACCCAATTGTTCGCTATGCCACCATGATTCATGATGTCGGCAAGGGCGTTACTGACAAAACTAAATGGCCTAGCCACGTCGGCCACGAGCATCTCGGTGTAANGCTTCAGGACGCNATTACCAAGCGGATTAAGGTGCCTAATGAGTATTCCGAATTGGCTGCACTTGTGTGCGAGCATCACACCAAGCTGCACCGTTGTATGCAATCCAACCCAGACACTCTGTTGAAATTATTAGAAAGCATCGACGCAATGCGGCGACCTGACCGACTCGACAAGTTCCTCTTAGCCTGCGAAGCCGATGCAAGGGGCCGCACTGGCTTGGAAGATCGGGACTATCCGCAAAGAGATTACTTACTGTGCATACTGAATGCTATTAACAATATCAATGTCGAATCATTGTTGGCGGACAACCCTTCCGCTAAACCTAATGTAGTCATAAAAAAACATCGGTTAGAGGTGATTGCGAATATCAAGAGCAGTTTCGACAATAATGACTGACGAAAAAGTAATATTGGTAACCGGAGCAGCCAGGCGTATCGGCGCCTGTATCATTGAAAAATTCCATATCCAAGGTTACCTGGTAATTATTCATCATNATCGTTCTGGGGAAGCAGCAAATGCCCTCGCCGATAAATTAAACAAGCAACGGGCAAATAGTGCAATGTGCCTACAAGCTGACTTGAATCATCTGAATGCGATTGAGACGCTTGCGAGTGACACCCTCGCGTGTTACCAACGCCTGGATGTCTTGGTAAATAATGCGTCCTCTTACTATCCAACGCCTTTTGGTATAGCCACGCAGCAACAATGGGATGACCTTCAGAATAGTAATTTAAGAGGAGCCTTTTTCCTGACCCAAGAACTAAACCAGGAACTAGCTAATCGACAAGGAGCCGTTATCAATATCGTCGATACCTATGCGGACAGGCCCCATCATCACCATTCTATCTACAATATTGCAAAAGCTGGTCTGAAAACTATGACCAAAGCACTGGCCATCGACCTTGCTCCAAAGGTTCGCGTTAATGGGGTAGCACCTGGTTCAATTCTGTGGCCAGCAACTCTTGAAAACGGGAATGATCCAAATGTGGTCCAAGCTCGAAAAAAGGTGCAGAAAAAGATACCTCTCGGTACATTAGGCCAACCAAGAGATATCGCTGATGCTACTTACTTTCTGGCTAGTGATGCCAGTTATATAACCGGTCAAGTAATTAAAGTCGATGGAGGACGAAGTTTAAACTAGGAATCCCTCACAGGATAAACTCCGACTTACTCATAACCTTAGCTGCACGAAATGATTTAACTTTCCTAAGAGAACGTGTCGCGCCAGTCAAAATCTACTTTCCAGAGCTGTTGGTTAGATTGGTCAAATTCGTCCCATAAATCAGCGTAGGTAAGTCCAGTAAAACCGTGTATTCGGTCAGGTAACAACTCGGCTAGCGGTTGCAGGACAAAGGCGTATTGGGTTATCTCTTCTTTCGGTAACTCTATCTCGTCACTTTTTGTTTTCTCATCACCATAGAACAATATGTCCACATCCAGGGTTCGTGCAGAGAACCGAGGTTGCTCGCGGTTCCTCCCGAACCGATCCTCTAATAGCTTGAGAACGCTGCTAATCGATGATAGATCNGCCGTAGTTTCGATGATTGCAACAAGATTTAGGAAATTCGCTCCCACAAAACCTATAGCTTCACTTTCATAAACAGAAGAACATTTTAAGGCATCAAATTCGCGACGGAGCGCACGCACCGCCTTTCGGATATTGTTTGGTGCATCAATATTGCTGCCAAGACTCAAAGCAAGTAATGCCACAAGCTATACCCATTTATTACGATNCCTCGCTGCCTCGCTCAATAATAACGCCNACATCTCTAGATCCTCTTAACGCGCCCGGTTTACCAACGCGGAGTTTGAGCGAGGACACTTCGAATTCTGTAAGTACCAGGTTAGCAACCTGTTCAGCTAAGGTTTCNACCAAAGAAAATTCCGAATCTTCCACGAATTTTATCAACCGCTTTGCGACTGCTTTGTAATCGAGAGCATGTTCAATGTTATCAAACTCCGCCGAAGGACGAATGTCAGTTGTCATCTCCAGATCAAAACTAACAATTTGTTTCTGCTCCCGTTCCCAGTCGAATACGCCAATAATAGTTTTAATCTCCAATTCGTGTATATAAATAATGTCCACAAACTATCCTATATAATCAGGAAATCGCGGGTAACGATTCAATCGGCCATCGAGGAAAAACATCAATTCCAAGCCCTTGATGCTGACCAGCCTTCAANCGCTGACATCCAGCATATGCGATCATTGCACCATTGTCAGTGCAGTATTTTAGCTGGGCATAAAACAACCGACCATTGACTTTTTTCAGGGAAAGTTCGAGCTCTTCACGCAGATGGGTATTCGCGCTTACACCCCCAGCAATTATGAGTGACTGCAACCCAGTCTGCTCGAGTGCACGACGACACTTGATCGCCATAGTCGCCACTAAAGCCTCTTCAAAAGCTAAGGCGATGTCCGCACGAGTCTGCTCGTCCAACTGCCCCGCTTCAGATAGTTCTATAATGGTGTTGCGAACAAACGTTTTCAAACCGCTAAAACTGAAATCCAACCCAGGCCGGTTTGTCATAGGGCGAGGGAACTTGAAGCGCCCTTTTGCTCCTGATAGTGCTAGCTTCTCCACGTGAGGCCCTCCCGGGTACGGCAACCCCAGCATTTTCCCAACTTTATCGAAAGCCTCTCCTGCAGCATCGTCCAATGATTCCCCCAACAATTCGTACCGCCCAATGTCGTCCACCCGCACTAGCTGGGTATGCCCGCCGGATACCAAAAGCGCGACAAAGGGAAAAGTAGGCGGATCAGCCTCTAGCATGGGAGCAAGTAGATGCGCCTCCATGTGGTGTACACCAATAGCAGGCACACCCCATCCCAAGGCCAAGGACCGACCAATTGTCGCTCCGACGAGGAGCGCCCCTACTAGGCCAGGACCTGCTGTATAGGCAACTCCATCGAGCTCCGCTGCCTCAATCTCCGCTTCTTTGATTACCTGTTTGATCAGAGGCAACGTTTTGCGAATATGATCGCGTGACGCCAATTCGGGAATCACTCCTCCATAGCTTGCATGAATGCTCACCTGGCTAAAAAGGCAGTCCGCCAGCAGGCCTCTGCCACTGTCGTAGACAGCGACCCCGGTCTCATCGCAAGAGGTTTCAATACCTAATACTTTCAATTACTTAGTTTCTTATGTGTCGTCAGAAGAGGTCATGATGCCAAAAATCAAAGAATATCCCAAATCGGATTTTTCTGTCGCCCGAAAAAGCTTAATTCCTTTGCATTTCCAGCGCTTGGCCTTTAAGATACTCGCCCTGAAAATAGCCCTGAACCCGATAANTTGGTTTTTATTAGTGCCAGAAGTCAAACTTAAAGAAAACGAGCCTTTTGATGTAGCCCTGCGCCGCTTTAAGCGCTCATGCGAAAAAGCTGGAATCTTGGCAGAAGTTCGCCGCAGAGAGTTCTACGAAAAACCCACTTCTGTGCGCAAGCGTAAGGCTGCTGCTGCGGTAAAGCGTCATTTGAAAAAGCTGAGCCGGGAAAACCGTAAGAGTCAGCGGCTCTATTAATCTTACTCGCGGGCGACCGACTAACCTAACATGTCTGCATCCACGAGATCGACCAGCAGCAGCATAGCTATGTCCCAAAGTCCCTTAAAACTGCGCATCAACGAAGCCATGAAAGAAGCCATGCGAGCCAAAAATAAGTCTCGTTTGGGTACTATCCGTCTAGCTCTGGCGGAAATAAAGAAAGTCGAAGTCGATGAGCAAATAGATCTTGACGACATACGTATCACATCGCTCCTGGATAAGATGGTAAAACAAAGCCGCGAATCCATTAAACAATTCGAAGCAGGTGGCCGTACTGACCTGGCTACCAACGAGCAACATGAAATCGAANTCATCCAAGAGTTCCTACCAAAAGCTCTTAGTGAAGAGGAACTGGATACCATTATCAAAGGCGCTCTAGAGGAATCTGGAGCCGNGAGTATGCAGGACATGGGCAAAGTAATGGGGCTAATCAAACCACAGGTTGTTGGGCGCGCCGACATGAGTGCAATTAGTCAAAAGATTAAAGCAGCGCTTTCCTAATACCGAAGAAGCTCCTCGGTTATTATTTCGCTGAATTAAGTAGAGGTCAGTGACAGAAGCGCGCAAATTCCCTTAAGATTTTTCGATTCGCGCTCTTAGAGTGGATTGCCTATAGTCGTTCCCTAAAAATCAGAAAAAGCCTTAAGCAATCCGTTACAATTGATTGCTCAGGGTTGCTCGCACTCTATGACCTGTAAAGGGCGCTAATGGCCGGATTGATTCCACAGACATTTATTGACGATCTGTTAAATCGAACAGATATTGTAGAAGTTATCGACAAGCGAGTAGCTCTTAAAAAAACAGGCAAAAATTATACTGCTTGCTGTCCTTTTCACCAGGAGAAGACTCCTTCCTTCAGCGTACAACCCGACCGACAGTTCTACTACTGTTTCGGTTGTGGGGCCGGCGGCAACGCTATCGGATTTGTCATGAACTTTGACCAACTGGATTTTCCGCTAGCCGTTGAAACACTCGCAAAAGATGTAGGCCTGGAGGTACCTAAGGATGAAACACCGACACATCGCAAGCGACAGTCCGAGACCATAAAGATGGTCGAGGTATTGGAAGATGCCAGCAAGTTCTACCAGTACCAACTTCGTCACCACGAACACAAGAAGGATGCAGTGGATTATCTCAAGTCCCGCGGAGTTAGNGGCAAAATTGCCAAGGAGTTCTGCTTGGGATACGCGCCTCCTGGTTGGGATAATCTGCTCAAAGCTATCGGTTCCGATTCCAAGCAACAGCGGGTGCTTCTTAAAGCTGGACTCGTAATTGAAAAGGACCAGCAAAAACCGAGCGATAATGATACAGCTGATGAGTCCGGTGCTCATTACTATGATCGATTCCGCAATCGCATCATGTTTCCTATACGCGATAGTCGCGGACGCACCGTCGCATTTGGTGGAAGAGTGCTAGGCGAAGACAAACCTAAGTATCTGAACTCTCCCGAGACGACAGTTTTTCATAAAGGATCCGAACTATATGGTCTATTCGAATCAAAGAAGTCAGGCGCAAGGTTCAATCGTTTCCTGCTTGTTGAGGGTTACATGGATGTCATCGCCCTGGCCCAAATGGATATTCATAATGCGGTTGCCACTCTCGGCACAGCAACCAGCCCTCGTCATTTGACNCGCATTTTCAGACAAGCTGCTGAGATAGTATTCTGTTTNGATGGCGACGATGCTGGTCGNAACGCAGCCTGGCGTGCGCTGGAAACGACCTTGCCTAATATGGTAGATGGTCGCCAAGTAAAATTTCTGTTCCTACCAGAAGGAACTGACCCCGATACCTATATAAGAAGTGCGGGCAAGGAACAGTTCGAAAGCGACGTTGATAATGCTACACCTCTAGAGACTTTTTTCTTCGACAAGCTCTCTCAGAATCTAGACATTACTNCCATCGAGGGCAAAGCAAGACTGAGCAATCTTGCAAAACCGCTGTTAAGACAATTCCCTCCGGGTGTCTATGCTCAACTTATGCTTGACCGTTTATCAGAAACCCTTGGTGTTAGCAGCGAATCTTTCAATCAACTGTTAGTAAAAGAGCCACCGACACAGAAAAATGCTGATGAACTTTCACTACCCAATTCCTCTCCTCGTATTTCGGTGCCTAACCCGACAAATGCGAGGACGACAAAACTTACTTCCTACCGAAAACCTGCAAGCCTTAAAGCGATTGAGTTGTTACTGAGGTATCCGGAAGTTGCCCTGACTGTGACCCAAGACCTTAAACCTCTGCATAGTGCTGAAGATGAAAGTCGAAAGTTGCTATTGTCACTCATTGAAATGGTAAGGAAGAACCCCCATACAGAAACTTATACCCTGCTTGGTTACTGTTATGGTACCAGCCTGAGGGCTCAGCTCACCCAATTACTTAAAGCTGAGCAAATTACTCCGCAGGAAGGTATCGAACAAGAGTTCAACCATATAGTTGACAAGATATTGTCTGATATAGTGAAAAAGTTGGAGTTNTTAGAACTCAGAGACGAGCTGAAATCCAGGGTTTCAGCGACCAAAGATAGCAACTAAGCAGCCGCTATAACTGTCTATAGTAGATATACAACGAGAGTCGGTGCCTATATAATGCGCGGCTGGCTTTTGTAAGCTACATCCCTCTAGTTGGCATTTGTGCCTAAGAAAGCGAGAGTCTATGGTCGAATTAATTGCACCTCAGTCCAGCCTTAAAGCTCTGATCGCCAAGGGCAAGGAGCAGAATTACCTCACCTATGCTGAGGTAAATGATCACTTGCCTGAATCAATCTCCGATCCGGACCAAGTCGAAGACATAATACAGATGATCAACGATATGGGCATCAAAGTGTTCGAAACAGCACCGGATACTGATGCATTGCTTCTTAATGAAGAAAATGACACTGGAGCTGATGAAGTAGCAGCTGCTGAAGCAGCAGCGGCTCTGGCGGCTGTAGAAAACGAAGCTGGTAGAACTACTGATCCAGTGCGTATGTACATGCGCGAGATGGGAACCGTTGAGCTGTTAACACGTGAGGGCGAAATCGTAATCGCCAAACGCATAGAAGAAGGCCTGCGGGAACTGATGAAGGCTATGGCATATTTCCCAGGCACGGTCGAACANGTACTTAACNAATATGCTTTGATCGATAATGAAGAACGCCGCCTCAATGAACTCATTACCGGTTATCTCGACACAGCCGATGATGTGATCCCNCCCCCAACTCCCAACGCGGCACCAAAAAATGATGGTACAGCTTCAGATAACACTGGACTTNATAGTAGTGAAGAAGACGAAGACGAGGCTNCTTTAGGACCAGATCCCGAAGAGGCCCGACTTCGCTTTAATGAACTGAGAGAACAATACGAAGGCACCAGCACTGTCCTGGGTAAGTACGGTCGATCAGACGATCGAACCAAATCGGAACTGGAAAAACTAGGCGATNTTTTCAAAAATTTTAAACTGACCCCGCGTCAATTTGACCCTCTACTCAGCCATATTCGAGCCGTCCTAACTCGCCTACGTCGGCACGAGAAGACTATCATGGCCTTGTGTGTACGTGGCGCCAAAATGCCACGCAAAGATTTCATTGCTAGCTTTCCCGGTAACGAGACTAATGAAAAATGGATTGATCAGCATATCACAGCCAAGGAAGCTTATTCTGAATTGCTTATCAATATTAAGACCGAAGCTCTCCGAGCCCAAAAAAAGATTAAACTTTTAGGCGAAGAAACCGGGTTAACGGTTTACGAGATCAAAGACATTAATCGGCAGATGTCCATCGGCGAAGCTAAGTCTCGTCGGGCCAAAAAGGAAATGGTAGAGGCGAATCTGCGACTAGTGATCTCCATTGCCAAAAAGTATACAAACCGAGGCCTNCAATTTCTCGATCTCATCCAGGAAGGCAACATAGGATTGATGAAGGCGGTCGACAAATTTGAATACCGTCGTGGTTACAAGTTCTCGACGTATGCAACTTGGTGGATTCGCCAGGCAATAACCCGATCTATAGCGGACCAAGCGCGTACTATTCGTATCCCTGTTCACATGATAGAGACTATCAATAAGCTTAACCGTATCTCTCGTCAAATGGTCCACGAAAAAGGCCGTGAACCGACACCTGATGAACTGGGTGACCGCATGGAAATGCCTGAAGATAAGGTGCGNCGAGTTTTGAAGATCGCCAAGGAACCTATCTCCATGGAAACCCCGATTGGTGACGATGAAGATTCGCACTTGGGTGACTTTATCGAGGACGGCACGGTTGACTCACCGGTTGACTCCTCTNTTGACGAAGGCTTGCGTGAAGCCACTAAGGATGTACTAGGTAGTCTCACTGCTCGCGANGCCAAGGTGCTTCGTATGCGCTTCGGTATCGATATGAACACAGATCATACACTGGAGGAAGTTGGTAAGCAGTTTGATGTAACTCGGGAACGGATACGGCAGATAGAAGCAAAAGCACTACGCAAACTCCGGCACCCTACACGCTCTGATCACCTGCGCTCATTTCTTGACGAATAAGTAGATTCGGAAAAATTAAAGGGGCGCTATAAAGCGCCCCTCTCTAATTTTAGAGTCTAAGAAGCTGTTCATTTCTAGCTTATCAACTCTNCCTTTAGGTAGAACGAAAAGATAGAAATTGTGTTGGAAAGTTTTAAACTAAACTGAGATTTGCAAGCAAAGTGAATTCTAATTCCGGCCAGACACTCTGCAGTCTCTAGACGTCTGAGCAAAAATGGGAGTCAACTAAGTACCCACAGNTCAGACAAAGCTTAAGGGCCCATAGCTCAGCTGGTTAGAGCAGCGGACTCATAATCCGTTGGTCCCAGGTTCGAGTCCTGGTGGGCCCACCAACTTCTCCGGTAAATTACTGTCCCATACCTGGTCTGACGGACTATAGAATCTTCGAATCTATTTCCCGTGCATATCTCACTAAGGCGACGAAAGATTCAGTTTAATACCTANATATATAGCACGCTGAGGCGAAAAAAATCCCGTAACTTCCTGGTAATCTTCATCAAGCGCATTTTCCACTCTAGTATAAATCCTGAAACTGTCATTAACATCGTAACTGGCGCTCAAATCTAATACCTGAAAGTCATCTAGACCCACCGAAGTTCCATTGAGTTCATCAATCGAGTCNTGTGAAATTCTATAAAACGCATTGAGCTTTAACCGATCTCCTACCCCTGAATAGAATAAGCCGACATTGGCGAGCTTTTCGGGGCGGCGCAGACGCTGCAACCCATTGGGCCGCTCGGTTTCGTTAAACGTATAATTCGAAGTTAAGCGCAAGCTGTCAGTCATCGCTAAATCTATACCAAGCTCAACGCCTTCTGAGTTGCTGGCACCAATGTCCTGCAAATAACCGCTGAAGCCAGCAAGATCAAAATAAATTGCATTCTTTACTTCCTGGTCAAAGTAAACCGCTTCCAGATGAAGGCGATTACCTAACACGTATTCCACACCAAGTTCATGCCCTTCACTTTCTTCCTGTTTTAAAGAGGCTAAAGAGGCTGGCGGAAAAGCAAAAGCCCCGGCGTTATAATCTATCTCAAATGGGCTTGGGGCTCTAAACCCGGTACCCTGGCTGGCTTTGATTTTGAGCGTAGCATTATTTGACAGATCAATCAGGTAAGCGCCACTAAACCGGTAGCTGGTATTCGTTCCAAAATCATCATTATCATCGTGACGAACACCAGCAGTAAGGAAAAGATTGTCCGAAAAATCACTGAGGAATTCCAAATAAACTCCTAAATTATCCCTGGAAGAATTGTTATTTTTTGTCTTCTCATAATCAGTGCCAAATACTAAATCGAAGCCCGAAAGATTATTTGCACTTCCGAGGTATTCCCATCGATCTAACTCTCCCTTTGCTGAGAACGCTGAAACGTTAAGAGCGAAATTTTCTCTAGCGGTTTGAGTTGATGCATAAGATATCGAATGAGACAAATNATTCGAGCTATATTCCAAGGAAGCTCTTGAGGCGCTCGATTCATAAATAGCAGAACAATGGTGTANGATNGTTTTGTAAAAACAACCGTCAAATTCGGAGTCGCCGTCGACATCACGATGCACCACTTCGAGACGCAAATTTTCCGATAGATTTGCCCCCAGACGGCCATGCATAGAAGTGTTGGTGTACCCATCATCATCTCTCAACATAGTGTCAAATTGGCTGGTGTTGTAACCGTCAGTTTNAACATCCGTTACCGACAGGAAGTAATCTATGACATCGTTGGAGNCTCCCAAATTNCCAGTAACCTTTTGGGTGCCGTCCACTCCAGATCGAACACCGACATTGGCAAAAAATCCCTGTTCTAGGGAACGTGAACTAATATTGACAATACCGCCGGCATCAGCGCCGTAGGCTAAGCCCTGTGGGCCTCTTAATACTTCGACTCGACCNATACCATCGNTGAGCAAATGCTCAAGCGGAGTGCTTATTTGGGTGCTGCTTGGATCAGCTAAACGCATGCCATCAAACAAGATTAGTGTTCGAAATCCTTCTTCACCACGAACTCTTAGGGTAGTAGTTTTACCTCTACCACCATTGTTACTGCTAGATATCGCGGGCAGCTGCCGTAATATTTCTGTCAGGGAAAGGTTTCCATAGGCTTCTATTTCTGATTCCGAAATTACCGAAACAGAGCTACCGATACGGCGCAGGGTCATCGGTACGAGACTTGGGGTCACAACGATTTCATCGAAAAAGCTGGTCGTGCTCTGAGCTTGTATTCGACCGGAAAGGAAAATTAATACGATAAAACCTAAAATGAGTATCTTCAATCTTGATGCCTACATTTCTGTATCTAAATAACCGAATTATGAGCCGAAGTATTGTTGTATTTGAAACAAAANATTCNAGATTCTTATTTAATGCAGTTTAACGCNCATCTTTTGTAGAGTTTACTTCCCGGCAGTTGTAGACAGCTTTGGTAGGTACCTCGCAAGTATTACTATATTAGTAAAAATCTCGACGTGACACAGCATGCCTGATGTAGCATTCAAGCTGAAATCTGTCTGCAGAAGCTAAACGTTAGCTCCTAGTTCCTCGATAAGCGACTGAGGCACTTCGATAATCTTCGCCCGCAAGTATTCACCCAATGACTTCCCCTGTCTATCAATTCGATGACTGGAAGACGCNCCATCACCTAGCACATCGTGGATATAAAAATTCAAGGCACGCATATTAGGTAGCTCATAACGTTCAATTTTAAATTCCCTCATGTCCGGGAGCAATTTCTTCAACTGATTTACAGTGAGATAGTGATATAGAAAACTATAGGCAGCGTCTGTTCGGGCCCAAACACCGCAGTTAGCACAACCTCCTTTATCACCGGAACGAGTGCCAAATAATCTACCGAAGGCTACCCTAGCAACTTGGCCCGTCGGTGAATCAGCTATTTTAACAGGAGAACTTTTATGGCGAACATTATCCAAATTCAACCGCTGAGTGGGCAGCACCTCAAGTAAATGATCTCCTAAGTGAACGTTTTCGCTAACATGCTTACTATCTATCAATGCCGGCCAGTAAACTAGCACCGGATTACCGTCGTGACCCGCCAAAGCACGAGAGGTGTTCCCAGGAATATTTGCCAAGCCTAGTTCGGTGATTTTGGCCTGGAAAAGACGGCCAAGTTTCCGCGAGTCATGACTAGTCACTGTTAAACGCAAGGCCGCATGAGCTTCCTCGTTGCTAGCCGGATCTGCCTTGTCACTCCTGATCAATTGAATGTCAATATCGTCGAATTGTTCCCTTCCCCCTAAATTATGAAATATTGAGTCTAGATATACCTCCGCCTTTTTTTCAATATCTAGTCCAGTCAACAACACCTCCACGGTTTGTTTGCACGGACCAATCGTATTTATGCAGACTTTGTGTGTTTCCGGTGGACTGCTTCCCTTACAGCCAGTAATTCGAACACGGTCATCTCCCGCTTGTTCGAGTTTTATACTATCAAAGTGAGCGATTACATCGGGATTGTAGTATTCCGGGGTCGAGATTTCNTAAAGCAATTGCGCGGTGATTGTGCCCACTGAAACCAAACCGCCAGTGCATGAATGTTTAGTAATCGTGAAAGACCCATCGGCTTCTATTTCTGCAATGGGATAACCCACATCTCGATANCTAGGTACTTCTTCAAAAAATGCGTAGTTGCCTCCACAGCATTGCGCCCCGCACTCTATAATATGCCCAGCTACCAGGGCCCCTGCTAGGGCGTCATAGTCATCCCGCGCCCACTTAAATTTCCAAGCAGCAGGACCAATGACTACCGCCGCATCTGTAACCCGCGGACAGATTACGATGTCGGCTCCTCCATCGAGTGCTTCCTTTATNGCCCATCCGCCAAAATAAATATTGGCTGTTACGACTTTATTTTTAGATTCAGCAAGTGAGGCTCCCTTATCAGTATTCACAAATGCTTCACCTTCGCCCTGTAACCTCTCAATGTCACCGACAAGATCATCACCATCTATATAGGCAACAATGGAATTTATACCGAGTTCAGCAAGAATTTTCTCAACAGCTTCTGCCATTCCTTTCGGATTCAGACCACCAGCATTAGATACAATCTTAATATTCCGCTCGAAACAGGTGGCTGCTACCTCTCGTACCTGTTTAAGAAAAGTACCCACGTAACCGAGGTGTGATCCGCGTGTCTCCCGCTGATTATGTAAAATGGCCATAGTGAGCTCTGCCAAATAGTCGCCACTTAGAACATCAATTTCCCCTCCTTCTACCATTTCCCTGGCCGCAGCCAAACGATCCCCATAAAATCCACTGCAATTACCGATGCGTATTATGTCGCTCATTTATCTACTCACGAGTTAGCTAGTTACTGATCTTCCGCAATCCAGGAAGCTTTGCGTTTGGCTCTAAATGCTGCTATCCCCTCGCTACCTTCCTCAGATTTAAACATGCGGAGACTCCATTCTGATGCTTCTTTAAATCCCTCTTTGACCTCGAGCCTAGGAATTCGGCGCACAAGCTTCTTGCATTCAACAACAGCGTTGGGGCCCCCTAGCTTTATCGCCTCGATTTCCTCCCCCACCACCTCAAATAGCTGTGCCTTGGGTACNGCGCGATGAGCCAGGCCGAAATCCACGGCTTGCGTGCCGTTAAAGCGCTCACCAGTGAGAAAAAGTTTCATGGCGTGATGGCCACCTAATTTCGGTAAACACACGACGGAAATCACTGCAGGAATTACTCCTATTCGTACTTCACTAAAACTAAAAATAGCTTCCTGCGCAGCAATGACGATATCAGACGCTCCAACGAGACCTAGGCCCCCTGCAAACGCAGCGCCATTAATAGCTCCGATTACGGGTTTGTTACTCTCTAATATCGTGGTCAGCACTTCAGCATAGGGGACAGCACGTCCCCCTTTTATGCTTTGGCCTGGCGGGCTTTTNAGGTCAGCCCCAGCACAGAAGGCTGGATCGGCCCCGGTAAGCACGATGCATCGCACGTCATTATCGTTGTTAGCAGCCAACAAATTGTCATATAGACCTGTCACCAGCGCTGCAGACAAAGCATTGCGATTTTCTGGCCTATTCAGAGTTATCCAGGCCGCTCCTTGTTTTACTTCATATAGTGTTGCTTGATCATCTGTCATCGAGTCAACTCTCTTTCTCTTTGGTGTTTCNCTCTTTTCGATTCACGATCTGATTACTAATCCCGACTATCCTCTGCCAATCGCACTAATAACGCACCATTACCGACCTGGTCACCGGTGACCACATGGATTTCGCTCACGATGCCGTCTCTTGGTGCGGTGATGCGATGCTCCATCTTCATGGCCTCTAAAACCATGAGCAGTTGGCCTTTTTTCACGGTATCACCTGCTTGAACTTCGGTAGATACTACCACTCCAGGCATTGGAGCTATTAGGCCTCTTTCAGCATCTGCCTGTTTGGTATCTGCAAATCTAGGTAACTGAAAAAGTTCGAGGTCGCCATGGGGGCCGTTTACCAACCATCGTCTGGCATGCCGGTCTACAAAAAACGTGCTACGACGATTGTTAAATTCAAGGTCTACTTTCCCTCTTCCAGCCTGGTAAACGGTTACGAGCAACTCCTCTTCTTCGCATCTGACCCTAAATTTACCGCTACGATCGATGCGATATTCAACAATAAGAGGCTTTTCACTCACAAGAAATTCGTGCTTTTCAAAAGGCATTACTGTGTTACGCCAACCGCTGGGAACAGATTTCAAAACTCTGGCCGACGCGCATTGCTGAGCCTGGGCCTCCATTACAACCGCGATACCTGCNTCGATACACTCTTTTTTAGAAAGCTCACGCTTTCTGGCGGGNTTAACTTTTTCAATGAAGTCCGTAGTAGTTGCTCCACTTATAAATTCTGGCGTTCGCAAAGTCGCCACAAGGAAATCACGATTATTCGTTATACCCTGGATCCTTGTTCTCTCGAGTAATCTGGAGAGTCGGATAATAGCTTCCCGTCGCGTCGCGGCGTGCGCTATAAATTTAGCCAACATTGGGTCAAAGTTCATGTTCACTTCACTCCCAGTTTCGACTCCCGAATCGATACGTGTACCAATCTCATTTGGGTTTGAATTCGCTGNTGTTACAGGNGTGGGCTCCTGCCACGCTAATAACTTACCTGGAGATGGCAAAAAATTATTTTCCGGATCTTCGGCATAGAGTCTGGCTTCTATGGCGTGCCCACGAATGGAAAGATCTTCCTGCTTAAAAGAAAGCGTCTCTCCTTCAGCAATTCGAATTTGTTCCCTCACCAAATCTAGACCAGTTATAGCTTCTGTAACAGGATGTTCGACTTGCAAGCGGGTATTCACTTCAAGAAAGTAGAAATCAGAACCACTTAACAAAAATTCAACAGTACCAGCAGATGAATACCCAATTTTCCGAGCTGCCTTCAACGCAGCTTCGCCCATACGGCATCTAATATCTTCATCAACTGCTGGAGAAGGTGCTTCCTCTATTATTTTCTGATGGCGCCTCTGGATGGAACATTCTCTCTCGAANCAGTGCACTAAGTTGCCATGGCGATCACCCAGAATTTGAATCTCAACGTGACGCGAAGCTGCCAACCAATGTTCTATGAATAAAGTGTCGTTGCCAAAGGCACTGAGTGCCTCACGCCTAGCCGCCTCAATAGCACCCCCTAAATCTTCTGGTTTTTCTACTACTCGCATACCTCGACCACCACCACCGGCAGAAGCCTTAATCAACACCGGGTAACCTATCTCTTCAGCGAGCGCGATAGTAGTTTCCATTTCGAGTATTTGCCTTGCAGGTAAGGTGGGAACCTCGGCCTCCTCCATCAATCGCTTAGCTGAGAGTTTGTCCCCCATACTGGCAATCGCCTCGGGCGATGGTCCGATCCAAACGATGCCCGCGGTACTCACCGCTTCAGCAAACCCACTATTCTCAGACAAAAAACCATAACCTGGGTGGATCGCATCTGCTTCACTTGCTTTGCAAGCCTCTAAAACTTTCTCCGTATTAAGGTAGGTATCGAGAGAGGTTTCACCTCTTAACGCAATTGCGAAATCAGCTTCATGCACAAAGGGAGCATCGACATCACCATCGGCATAGACAGCCACAGTACTAATTCCCATGTGCTGGGCTGTGCGGTTGATNCGTCTGGCTATTTCTCCACGGTTAGCGATTAGTAAACGACTAATAGGCTTGATGGAGGATTGGTTATCCTTTTTCCTTACATACGCCACGTGCCGTACTCCTTCGTACCTTTTACGTCATTTGTATGGCAAGCCGATAAAGCCAACGCGACTACCGTGCGCGTATCCCGGGGGTCTATCATTCCATCATCACTAACTCGCGAGGTGGCGAATAAGCCTTTGGAACGCTCCTCTGCCCAATGTTCAGCTACAGCTGCACGTTTGGCGTCAGCTTCTTCATCGAACTTCTTACCTCGCCTTTCCGCCGCTGCTTTCCCCACTATAGTCATGACCCCTGCCATCTGTTTGGGACCCATTACCGCTATTTTCGCGGTCGGCCAAATAAAATTGAAGCGAGTTCCAAATGCCCGACCACTCATGCCGAAGTTGCCCGCACCATATGACGCGCCAATAATGATAGTGACGTGGGGAACCGTCGAATTGGATACGGCATTAATCATCTTTGAGCCATTCTTAGTGATACCACCCTGTTCAAAATCTGTTCCGACCAGATACCCAGTTATGTTGTGTAAAAAAAGAAGAGGTGCATTAATCTGGTTACATAATTGGATAAATTGCGCTGCTTTTTCCGAGGACTCGGAAAACAGCGCACCATTATTACCTAGTATACCAACAGGGTAGCCATGGATAGTCGCCCAACCACAAACCAACGTAGGACCATAAAGAGGTTTGAAGTCTTCAAACTCAGAACCGTCAACTATTCGAGCGATTACCTCGCGCATATCAAAAGGTGAACGTAAATCCTTAGACACGATTCCTAACAATTCTTCTGGGTCATGAATAGGTTCCAAAAATTNTTCCGCTGGTTCCGGCCCTCGCTTTTGCCAGTTTAGATGTGAGACCACTTCCCTGCACATTCGAATACCATCCATCTCATCCTGTGCCAAGTAATCACCGAGACCGGAAATAGTGGTGTGCATATCGGCGCCTCCAAGACTCTCTGGATCCGCATCTTCACCCGTTGCCATTTTGACGAGTGGAGGACCCCCCAAAAACACTCGAGACTGGTTCTTAATTAATATGTTGTAGTCGCTCATACCGGGTTGGTAAGCACCACCAGCGGTGGAGGCTCCAAAAACCAGTGATACCGTCGGTATACCCATTTTGGATAACTCGGTAATTTCGTAGAACAAGCGACCCGACTCAGCAAAGTGTCCAATCTCGCGTTGAATGGCCTCCTCCGGGTCTTCGTCAGAGCCTTGACCCCTCAAATCGGCACCGGCTGATTCCACAAACTGTATATAGGGCAAGCGATTCTCTCTAGAAATTTGCAAACCCCGCATGAGCTTCTTGGAGTTGAATTGATTGAATGCCCCTGCGCGGACTGAGGGATCGTGGCCTAAAATCAGGCACTCCACACTTTCGATTACGCCAATACCCACAACGAAGCCAGAACCCACCGCAAAAGGCGAGCGCCAAGCTGCCAGAGGACTAATTTCCAAAAAGGGGGAATCCCGATCTAGTACATGAGCAATACGTTCTCGAATCGGCATTTTGTTTTGCGAACGCAACCTGGCCATGGCCTCCGGGCCTCCGCCCTCGGCCGCTTCTGCTAGCAACCCATTCATAATGTTCAGTAAATCCTGCATGTCAGCTCGATTCTTCTCGAACGCTTCTGACCTGACATCGAGACTGGTTTCTAGTGCGGGCATGTAACCTCCCTAAAATTATTGCTAATTGTCAATCAGCTGAGATAGCTCTTAAATTCTTCAGGGCCGTAAAGCTAAAGCCCAAGTTCCTTCGCCACTTTTTCCAGATGGTACTCCTCATCCCCAAAAGCAACAGAAGCCGCATGGGCCTTGCGAAGGTAGAGATGCATGTCGAGTTCATCACAGAACGAAATAGCACCATGAGTTTGATGCCCCAACTTGGTAACCCGAATAGCCGCGGCACTGGTGTAAGATTTAGCCATGGATACNTCTTTTGTAGCAGGCAAACCCTGTGCGATTTTCCATATTGCCTGCATGGTAATGTAGCGGGAACTGTCGACCTCTACTACCATATTGGCACAATGATGCTGTACGGCTTGAAATGAACCCACGACCTGCCCAAACTGTTCCCTGTCTTTGACATAATCAACACTCATATCCAGAACAACTTGAATTCCGCCNAAGATTTCAGCACATTTCCCGACAGCGGATCGTTCTTCTAAATTCTTTAACAAGGTTGTGGCTTCNCCGCCTCGGGCTANAACAGAAGAAACCGGCACTTTTACNTNGTTAAAGCGCACTTCACATTGGTCGGCGTAGTCGAGAGTGTCGTAGGATTCTATTTCTACGCCCGGGCTACTGGAGTCCACCATTAAAATTAGTAAATCCTTACCTTCGTGGACGACAGTGAGAAGATAATCTGCTGATCTGGCGTATTCCACAAACAACTTACTGCCATTTATACTGAAGCCATCTCCGTCAGGTACAGCTTGTGTCTGGATATTCACCAAGCCGTAAGTATTCCCCGGTTCTGTTGCAGCATAGGAACAGACTAGCTCCCCCGCTGTAATCCGTGGCAACAATTTTGTTTTCAGGTCACTGGCCGAAGACTGTTCCAATGTGGCGGAACTAACTACTACCGTGCTGAA
>PARV01000035.1 GCA_002712055.1 Gammaproteobacteria bacterium
CCCGTCAGGATTATGGCAGGAGGCACACTTTTCAAAAATTATGTTTGCAATATCTTTGGAGTAAGTAATTTTGTCGTCATGCGCTGTTTGAGCTATAGCACTTTGCAGCCCAGTTATTCCAATAACGACTATCAGAAGGTTTAGAGTTTTCGCCAGTGATTTCTTCATATACGACTTTTTCATGGGTATCTGCTCCTCCAAGAGTAACCGTGCAGTCAAAAACCTCACTAGACTGCCGATTCATATGGTCCTAGCATAAGTTTCACGGACCAAAATGTCCATGTTATTAGATAAATTCTCGGCTTTATTACCTTAATTCCGGGGCCCTGGAAATCACTGCATCTATAAACCTAGAGTGCAACATGTTAGGATTTGGCCGGATGAATATGGTAATTCACAAGCAAGCTTTGGGGTTGTTGTTTTCCCTGCTTTTCGCCTCGCTAGTTAGCATCAGTAATGCGGCGGAGAGGGAAGCTATATTGGTTGCGGATTTGGGCCCACAGATTGGTGACCAAGTTCCTGAATTTCGTCTTCCTGACCAGGATGGTCAGATACATTCCCTCGACTCCATTATGGGCCCGAACGGCGCGATGTTGCTATTTCATCGCTCGGCAGATTGGTGACCATACTGCAAAGCGCAACTCGTGGAGTTGCAGGAACGTATGGAAGAGCTAGAAAGCTCAGGTATTGGTTTTGCTGCAATAAGCTATGATTCAGTAGAAGTCCTGGCGGATTTCGCTCAACGACGTGGGATCACCTTTCCATTACTTTCTGATCAAGATTCCGCGGTTATAACCGAGTTCGGAATTCTCAACACGGTAGCAGCGGAAGGATTAGGGCCGGATGCTGAAGATCCTGGAGTCCAGGCCGATGTTGCCAAATACGTATCCGTCTTTGGTCCCAGCCAGATGATCGTTGGTACACCTTACCCTGGTACCTTTATGGTAGATAATCAGGGGCAAGTTACTTCGCGTTTTTTCGAAGAGTTCTATCGTGAACGCAACACCACGACCAATGTTATGTTGAAGCTGGGTGTTGGCGTGTCTCCTATCGAGGCTATGGAGGGATCGACTGCTCATTTGAAGTTTAGCGCCTATCCCAGCAATTCATCGGTCACAGTCGGTACGCGTTTCTCGCTTGCTTTGGAAGTAGAGCCCGGGGAAAACATGCACGTATATGCGCCTGGCGCAGATGAAATGGGCTACCGGGTTATTGGTTTCAATTTGGCTCCAAATCCGTTAGCGCGTTACGAGCCGATACAGTATCCTGAGTCCGAAATTTACCACTTTGAACCCCTGGATGAGTACGTGCCTGTCTATCAGGAACGATTCATGCTACTGCAAGAAATTGTAATGAGCGGGGACGCCGAAGCTGAATCCAGCATGGCAGAGCTTGAAGCTTTGACACTATCCGGCACATTGGATTATCAGGCCTGCGATGACGCAATCTGCTTTCTTCCTCAGTCGATTCCTGTTTCATTCACACTAGACTTAACTATGCCTGATCGGCAGCGCGCACAGCGATAATTCGCTGAACGCCAACCTCAACGCCATTCGCTTGCTAGTTCACTTGGGTCAGACCGCAAGAATCGGATAAGATCCGCGTGAAATTGATCCGGTATTTCTATTTGTGGAGCATGACCGATATCAGGATAAAGTAAGATCGTTGAGTTCTGTAATTGCTGATTTACATTATTTACAAGCGCCGGAAAATTTCGAGCTAGGCGATCGTCTTCACCGCCAATCACTAAAGCTTTACTGGCTATGTGCTGCCAGTCATACACAACAGGGTCGTCGTATAGCATCTGGCCTTGAAGCCTTTTTACTCTTGCCAGTCTCGGCCACTCACTGCTCATGATCTGCCCATACTGGCGGCGTACAAATTCCAGTTGTGCTGGAGGCCATTTTGTTGGGAAATAGATTTGATGACCTCTCAGTATTGAGGCGTAACTGGAGGACCCTACGCTTCCGGCCAAGGGGTCACTCCAGGGTCGACTCTGGCGCTGATCAGTAAGTCCGATCTGATTGACCATTACAACGTGTGTAGTGATATCAGGGTATAACATGGCAAAACGGCTAACCACCATGCCGCCCATTGAGTGTCCGACTATAGCTATTTCGCTGATTTCAAGTTCATCAAGCAAAGCCTTCATATTTGCTGCAACGAAATTGAAGTTGTAGGGAATGATAGGTTTGGAAGACTTTCCGTAACCGATGCGGTCAACTGCGAGTACGCGGAAACCTGCTTCGGCCAGCGCTTTGATAGTAGGGGTGTAGGCCTCAGAGTAGAAGTTCATGCCGTGCTGCCAAAGGACTACTTGGTCATTAGCTCTTCCGGTTGGGGTTACATCCATATATGCCATACGCATGTCTTCGCCGAAGCGATTCAAC
Organism: Gammaproteobacteria bacterium; assembly: GCA_002712055.1. Classification (GTDB taxonomy): domain Bacteria; phylum Pseudomonadota; class Gammaproteobacteria; order Pseudomonadales; family Pseudohongiellaceae; genus UBA9145. The sequence goes on from PARV01000035.1 coordinate 2,391, forward strand.
TCAAGAAAATGAACTGGATAGGGGTAAGTTATTTCCTCGAAGTTTATGGATATCGGCCCCCAATCCGCCGGTGGTTCAGAAGGTGGTTCTGCTGGCCAGTGCTCGTCTGCATTTGCCAGACTAGTAATACCAAGTAACAATGAAAAAATTGTGATTACTATTCGCTTTTTGCAATTCAACATAACTTAGATCCTGTCGTTTTTTACTCTTTTTAAGTGATTTTGATTGAGGTTCTCATTTAATCAGTTTGGCAGGGCAAATACATAGAGGTTGGTGCCCCGGCTCGGCCGTAGTTCCGGAGTCAGGTTGACCTGGCCACCACCAGTATTGACGGCTATGTATTGTGTGCCATCGACTTCAAAAGTGATTGGGTAACCGCTAACAGAAGAACCGATGTTAATTTCCCATAGGATTTCCCCAGTTCGATGGTCAAAGGCTCGAAAGCGCCCATTAGCATCGCCTCCGAAAACAAGACCGCCGCCGGTAGCGACGAGAGACATGGTCCCGGCGCGAGTCTCAAACAGCCACTCCGTTCTTCCGGTTTCTGCGGATATGGCGCGGACCGTACCGAGGTTAGTTGTGCCTGGTGTCACTTGGTGGCGCGCAGCCAACTGATAGATTTCCAAACCACCTTGACCACCTTCAGTTAGAGCTTGGGCTACCTCGCTGTCGAAATTACCGGTAGCGAGCATTGTGGCGCAGGTATTTCGAAGCGGGTAATACATTGTGTTGGTGAGAGGGCTATAAGCACCGGCTTCCCAGTCTTTGCCTCCCGTCCAGGTAGGACAAACGAAGACTATCTGTTCTGCCTCCCGGAAAATTATTTCTTGATTTTCGGTGACAGTTCCAGTGGCGCCATCGATGTTCGTGATGACATTCTGTTCTATAGTAGGAGTTGCCCACAAAAATTCGCCGGTTTCACGATCTAAGGTATAAACAACACCGGTTTTCCCAGGTATACCAGTAATAACCTTACGCGTTTCCCCAGAACGAAAGTTAGGGTTAATCCAGGTTACTGTATCGGGATCTGGGGCTACGCGGGTTTCCACCAACAACCTTTCAAAGGGGTGATCGAGGTCCCAATGATCATTCAAATGTTGGTAGTACCAGCGGATCTCGCCGGTCTCAACTTCCAGTGCTAATGTCGAATTGTGATACAAATGTTTGTTATCGGGGCCACCTAGGTAAAACTTCGGTGCTGGAGAGGTAACTGAGGTGCCCATGATAATTAGTTTCAACTCTGGATCGTAGCTTGGCACCATCCAGGAACCGACATGGTGGCGGTCTTGGAATGGAACATCTCCCCAGGTCTCATCTCCGGGCTCACCTGGAGCTGGAATAAGACGTCGACGCCAGATCTCTTCTCCAGTGCTGGCATTGTGCGCAACTACTACACAGGCGTCTGGACCGCCCCACGGACGGCAACTGCGACCGGATATAGCTAGTCCATCGGCAATAATCGGTCCGGAGCTGTGTGTGGCAGAATTTATCTGATAGTCCAGTATCATAGTTTCCCACACCAGTTCACCATTGCGAGCGTTTAGTGCAAAGATATGGTTGTCGTCACTGGTGTTGATGATTTTATCTTCGTAGATAGCTATATTGCGGTTGTTGCGGGCATTGCCTCCGACCATTTGGTAGAGATCTTCAGGGATCGGGCGGCTGTATTCCCAGACTAGGTCACCGGTAACAGCATTGATGGCCTGTATGACATCATTGGCTTGTGGTACGTACAGTATTCCGTCGTATGCCAGTGGCGTGATCTCACCTGTCCCTNTAGCCAGATCCCGAGTCCATACTAGTCGTAATTGGTCNACGTTGTCNTGGTTNATCTGGTTCAGCGGGCTGTANCCCCAGCTATCCAGTGTGCGACGCCACATAAGCCAGTCACCGTCGGCNGGGTTTTGCAACATNGTATCGGTAACNGGNGGGAACGAATCNTCNGGCTGAGCCTGGGCTGTGAAAGTTAGGCAATTTAATAGCAATATTATGGGACTAATGACAAGGTTAAAGCGAAGGCTTTTATAGAGCGGGTTTAACATCTTGAAACTCCCATCGAAAATTATTATTTATAAACCTGTAACAAAAGGGGCAGATCTCTTTTTTTAGAGGGAAAAAAGGGGTGAGCTCTCGTTCACCCCTTTTAGGTATATTCTTAAATTGTTTCGCTACAGTCTAGTTGGCTCCATCCGCTATTCGTTCATGGGCGCGATGGCCAGAAAGTATATTGGTCATACCGTAGTTACCTTCGTGGCAAGCGTATTCGTAAATCTTATCTGGACTTTTGTCAAAGATAATCTCGCGCGTATATGAGTTTGCATATGAGCCTGGGTCATGTGAGGTGAATTGATATTGCATGGCATTCGGGCCAACGCGAGACAATCGTTCCACATTTACCTTTTTTACTGTATCAGGTCCATTGCTGCTAGCTTCGGAGTAATTAGTTGTCTCAATGACTAGAGTGTCGTTTTCCCACCACCCGCGGGAATCGCCATGCCAAAGTTTTATGCTGCCCGGGGCATGTGGTTTCTCAACGATCGGGATAATGCGCGCGTCGTGAGCCATTTCCTGCACAATGGCAATGGTTTTTTCGGACTGCACGATCTGCCAGTAGCTGTTGTATCCAGAACTGAGGCGAGGAGCGCCAAACGAGAGACACCGCTCACCCAGTGGTCGGTCGGTCCAGCTGTCAGCTGGATGCAGGCGACGATGCTCAGCAAGTTCCCTAGCAGCCGCAATAGCCCCCTCAGTGCGAGACGGGTATTTACCAGTGGGTGGATCGACAATCTGAGAGGTTCGTCTGTGAATAGTTCGACTTGCCATCCATTGGGAATCATAGTTTCCTGTGGAGGGATCGTAGGAATTGATCTCGCCACTGAAAGCCGCCTGCAGGACACCTTCGCCGAAAAGGGCATCTGCTCCCTCTGCTTCAATTTCAGCGATTCGCTGTTTAAGAAATTCGACATCTCCATCGGTGAGAAATTGCTTGTCACCAAACACTTCCGGGCGTTCTACCGGTGTAATGGTGTTGTTTTCCCAGACGCCCTGAAGATCAGGATGACCATCTATGGTTCGTGGCAGTTCCCAATTGCCGTCCGCTTGTGCAAGAGCCTGACCGAAAATTACTACTAAGCCCAGGGCAAAAGATGTTTTCAGTGTTGTTTTCATGATGGGTTCCTGTTTGGACTGAGTCACGAGTATAAACGACTTCCAGTACGTTGTTTGTGATTAACTATAACGGCAATCTGCCAGTAGAATCCCCTAGCGATTCAATGTTTACACCTACCTTGTCCAACAGGCTAAGGTGTAAATTGGTCAAAGGGGTATTTTCTGGATACTGCATATGATAGCCGCCTTTGCCAACGGCACTGCCGGCTAAAAGAATTGGCAGGCCCCGGGAATAGTGTGAATTACTGTCGGCCATGCCGGCTCCATAAATGATGGTTGAATTATCCAGCAGCAAATCATCGCCGTCTGACGTCGAACGCATGCGCTCGAGAAACTCAGCAAAAATAGCCACATGGTACTGGTTTATCTTCAGTAATTTTTCCAGTCTGACGGGGTCGCGCGCGTGATGAGAAATCGGGTGGTGAGCGTCAGGTACACCAATTTCAGCATAGGTCCGACCAGTTATCTCTCGGCCCATCATAAAGGTTATGACCCGGGTCATGTCTGTTTCAAATGCAAGCGCCATCATGTCGAACATAAGTCTGGCGTGTTCGCCGAAAGTATCAGGGATGCCGGCAGGTTGATCCATCACAGGCAATTCACGATCACCCTGGGCTTCAGCCATCTGGATGCGACGTTCCACATCGCGCACGGCCTCTAGGTACTGACTCAGTTTGGTCTGGTCACCCCCTCCTAATTGCTTGGACAGCGCCTGGGCTCGCTCGGAAACTGAATCCAGTAAGCTTGCATCTTTACTCAGGCGAGCCTTACGTAGCTCTGGATCGGTAGTGCCAGAGTCGCCAAAGAGTCGCTCAAAAACTGCCCTAGGGTTATTCTCCATAGGTAAGGGTGTGCTTTCATTTGCCCATGAAATAGTGTTTGTATAGGCGCAGCTGAAGCCTTCGTCACAAGAACCCGCAAAATCGCGACCATCGATAGCCAGTTCTAGGGTTGTTAGCTGGGTTTCTCGGCCGAGTAACTTACCGGCAATCTGGTCCATTGAGATACCTGCTCGCAAGTTAGAGCCATTGTCTCGCTGCGAGGCAACTCCAGTCAGGAAACGCGTTGACGCACGTGCGTGTGGACCTTCTCCATCAACACCGTGCAACCCTGTTAGTATACGGATACTATCCTGGAAGGGCTCCATGGGTTTCAGGATCGAAGGAAACTGGAAATTGCTGCCAACAGTGGTGGGCGTCCAATGATCCATACGCATTCCGTTGGGCACATAAACGATACCGAGACGCTTAGTGGGAGCAGGCGCATTCGCAAGCGCCGGTACCATAGAATCGAGGAAGGGCAGAGCAAGAGTGGCGCCGAGGCCACGCAACACGGTGCGGCGCGGTAATTTTTTCCTGGTAATGATCATTATTCTGATCTCCGGTTTCGGAAAGGGGTACTCAGTACGATACCCACGATGATAGACGACCAGCTGTGATTCTCCAATGCTGTATCACGAACTATTGAACGAATAGTTGGCTTGTCAAAGTATTCTGGCGGCCGACCCATCGCATAGGCGAGAAGTTTCTCAGTCACTGTACCGACGAATTCGTCACGCCGTTCCAGTAATAGTTCGCGCAGGCCCTGCAACCCATAGAATTGGGCGCCGTTGGGCATTTGCCCCGAGGCATCTATGGGCACACCTGCTTCCCCAGTTACGCGCCAGCGACCAATTGCATCGTAGTTCTCGAGGGCTAGTCCTAACGGGTCCATCGGTGCGTGGCATCCCGAGCAGGCTGGGTCAGCGCGATGCTGCAGCAAGCGATCACGTATGTTAGCTTGCTGGCCATCAGCTCCCCTCTCGGGTAAATCCGACACATCAGGTGGTGGGGGTGGTGGGGGTGTACCTAATATATTAGTTAATACCCATTTCCCGCGCAGCACAGGTGAAGTGCGATTGGCGTAGGAGGTAGCGGTCAATAGGCTTCCCTGCCCCAAAATGCCACCGCGTTGTTCAGCGATTTCGCCCTCAAGATATATACGGCGGAAATGGCTGCCGTACACATTTTCGATGCCGTAATGCTTGGCCAATCTTTCATTCATGAATGTATAGCCGTTCCCCAACAGGTCTGTCACGCTGCGATTTTCACGGATAAGGCTCTCAAAAAATAGTTCACTTTCTTGGCGAAACGCATCACGCAGGTTTTCATCGAATTCGGGAAATTCAACCGCGTCAGGTACCAAGCTTCGAAGGTTCCTCAGATACAGCCACTGGCCGGCAAAATTCTGAACCAATGCTTTTGAGCGAGGATCCGCCAGCATGCGTCGGGTTTGTTGTTCCAACACTTGCGGATTCTGAAGGGTGCCATTTTTGGCGGTATCGAGTAATTCGATATCGGGGATGCTGCTCCATAAAAAGAAAGAAAGGCGCGAAGCTAGTTCGATACTTGTCAACTGATAATTCGTATCCGGTTCAATATTCACCGGATCACGTTCCACCCGAAATAGGAAGTCTGGAGAGATAAGTAACCGTTCTAACGCAAGTTGAATACCATCATCGAAGCTACCGTCCGAAAGACCAGCCCGGTAAAAATTCATCAGCATATTCACTTCAGCGTCACCTACCGGGCGTCGGTAGGCACGTTGCGCAAGTGATGCCAGGATTCCGTAGGCGCAGGCTTCTTGAGCCCTCCCTGTATCATTTGCAGGCTGGCAAGTGAAAATAGCCCGACGACTAGGAGTGTTCCTAGCAGGTGTGCTCCTATAGGGGCCGGTGATCTCCATCCGTTCTACTGCAGCGTCACCATCACGCATTTCGTTTACTGCCGCTGCGAACACGCTCTGGGGAGGCTGCAGCACGCCTTCTGGTTCGGTGAACTTACGAACAAAGGAGACACCTACCACGTGAGGCCCCGCAGTGGCGGGGAATTGTAGAAGTAGATTCGAGTCGGCGAATAACATGTATTCTTCCCATTCTGAATCTCCGAATTGGTTACCGGCATAACTAGCCGGAGCCTGCAGCACATCTGGTTCCTCGCCTCCAAAACTAAATGTTTGCACAAGTTTCCCATCAAGACGCACTTCTAGCTCATGACTCGAGCCGAGGCCACGTACATAGTTCACATAGTTGCGATGCAAAGTGATTGCCAGATCGTAATCACCATCGGCTGGAAAGTAATGTCGGACGGCTAGGCCTCCGCGTGAACCGAAAGGCAAGTCTTCACTCATACGATCAGCTTGGTTGAGAAGTATCGGCACCTCGTAGGTTTCTGCAATAGGTGCCAGAGGAGACTCACCTATCGACATCCGTGCGGTCTTACGAGCAGCGGAAAGGTAGCTTTCCATCAAAGCAGGCGATACGTTCAGTACCTCCGTCATATTGTCGAAACCATAAGCATCGATGTCATCCGCCGGTAACAATTCCTCCACATTTACCTCAAGGGAAAGCAGATCGCGCACCGCATTGGCATACTCAGAGCGGTTTAGTCGGTGAAAAGTGTCTGTACGTCCTGGGTTGGGGTTCGCAACGGCCAGTTTATCTATTTCAGTTTCTAGCCAGGTGATCAGACTGGTATAGGTGTTGTGGTCGGGGCGAGGCATGCCTACTGGAGGCATTCTTCCGGATCGGAGTTGAGCCAGTAAGCGTTCTGGTATAGCGCCATGCCCGCTTACCTGGGTTAAATCGATTTTCTGAAACGAAAGATTCCCCGACTGCAGACTATCGTTATGGCAGGCGATACAGAACTGCTGCAGGGTGGCCTGCATGAGTTCCCCTCCACTTTGCAAAGACTGGGAGTACAGTGGGTGCGATAGGAGGAGTAGAGAGAAGATCGCAGGCAGCGTCACGATGCGTCGATCGAACAATTGCTGGAATCGCGATACCATATGTTAGATCCTTGTTATTCTTTCAATCGCCCTGATCTTAATATCGGCTTGATTGTAGGCACAGGGAGTAAATCGAGGGTGCCACGGCCCTTATTAGGTGTCAAATAGGCTGTAAAAGACTAAGAGAATAGCTTAGCATTTAACACCATGGACCAGAATCGCATTCCCACTATTTTTTTCCGGCTGTATGTCATAGCAGTTTGTTGCTTACCTGTGTCAGCACTTTCCCAGGGTGCCCCACCTATCGTCGATGCCCTCAAGGTAGGAGATATAGAAGCAGCCCGCTCATTGGTGGCGCTGGGAGCTGATGTCAATGTAATTCAAGGCGATGGCGCTACGGCGCTGCACTGGGCAGCCCATAGAGATGATTATGAAGGGGCTCGCCTGCTGATTGATGCCGGCGCTAATGTGAATGCTGCAAATGAGTTAGGGGCAACACCTCTCTGGCTGGGCGCCATCAATGGCAGCAGCGATATGCTTGAACTACTCTTGAAAGCGGGCGCCAGTCCAAATGTTTCTCTCAGTATGGGGGAAACGCCTCTTATGGCCTCAGCTCGGTCCGGTAATGCCATCACAGTCAAGTTGCTTTTAGAAAGCGGGGCTGACGTGACGGCTACAGAAGGCGAAAAGGGGCAAGATGCTTTAATGTGGGCGGTGGCGCAACAACATGCCGAGGTTGTTAGGGAATTGATTGACCATGGCGCTAACCTGAACGCACGTTCAAAAGTTTGGTATCAACTCGAGAATACTGCGGGTAATACCAATCCGATTGGCAATTTCCGTATGGCACATGGCGGTTCGACACCGCTAATGTTTGCAGCGCGCAACGGTAGTGTCGATGTTGCACGTGTGTTAATAGAGGCTGGAGCCGACGTAAATGATACTGAAGCTTCGGGTGCCAGTGCGCTAGTAATTGCCACTCACAGTGGCCATGGGTCACTAGCTCAGTTTCTAGTAGAGAACGGAGCTGATCCTAATGCGGCGGAGGCGGGATACACGGCACTGCATGCAGCGGTGCTGCGCAGCCAGATCGACGTAGTGAGATCTCTATTGCGTTATGGCGCTGATATCAATGCTGTTATTGAACACGGAACTCCGGGCAGGCGTTTTAGCGCGGATTACAGCATTCGCCATCAGCTGATAGGCACCAACGCCCTGTGGCTGGCGGCCAAGTATGGAGAGGTAGAGATTCTGCAAATATTACTCCAGGGAGGAGCAAGTCCTTTTTTTGAAACGGAGCGGGGAGAGAATATCCTACTAGTGGCAATGGGCAATTCTGGATCTTCTTTGGATCATCGTCGTGACCGCATCGGAAACGCTGCGCCTGATTTGGAAGATGAGGAACGCCGAACACTGGAGCTCGCCAGTATCCTGATCAAACTAGGAGTGGACGTTAACGCGGCAGATGATCGCGGATACACTGCGTTACACCATGCCGTATTGAAAGACTTCCCTAAAGTTGTGGAATACCTCACTATGCAAGGAGCTGACATTAATGCGGTTACCCAGCGTAGCCAGACGCCACTACAACTTGCAGACACTTTGCAAACCATTCCTGGGACTAACGGTCTTCGGGGTACTCGCCCGGAAATTGCAGAATTGCTCAGACGTCTCGGAGCACATTAACAAGTAATTCGTCCATCAACCCGGGAGAAGAACTTAATATTCTCGGGCAGCTATAGAACTTCTATTGATCCTGTATAAGCCGCCAAAGTTTGTTCGGTGTAACCGGCATGTCTACATGCCGGACCCCATAGTCTGATAAGGCATTAACAACAGCATTGATGATCGCTGGCGGAGCGCCAATAGCGCCAGCTTCTCCCGCTCCCTTGATACCCAGTGGATTGGTAGTACATGGGACCTCGTTACGGGCAAAACGCATGAAGGGAAGATTGTCGGCGCGAGGCATGGAATAATCCATGAAGCTGGCAGAGAGTAGCTGGCCCGATTCTGATTCGTACTTGCAACATTCCAGCAGTGCCTGACCCAGACCTTGGCCAATGCCACCATGAACCTGGCCCTCGAGCAGCAGGGGATTGATGACTTTGCCAAAATCATCTACTACCGTGTAATCAACCAATTCAATAGAGCCGGTTGCCGCGTCGATTTCGAGTTCGCAAACATGAGTGCCATTTGGATAGGTGGCCGAATCTGGCACAAAGGTTTCCTTTTCATCAAAACTGGCTCCACCATCTGCGGGGGCGGCTGCTTTGCAGACGCTTTGGAAGCTCTGAACACGGTCGGTACCAACAATTCGAAACTCGCCTCCTTGGAACTCAATGTCGCTTAAGGCGCTTTCCAACATTTCTGCTGCCGTAATTTTAGCTTTTTCAACTATTTTTTCCGAAGCAGCTCCAATGGCTGAACCGCCCACCGGGACTGACCGCGAACCCATGGTGCCACCTCCAGTTTCGATAAGGTCTGAATCACCAGTTACGATACTTATGTCTTCGAAGCTCACCCCCAGGCGTTCGCACAGGATTTGTCGGAATGCGGTTTCATGCCCCTGACCATTGGAAAGCGTACCAATATAGAGCGTGACATGACCGTTACTAGAGACTTCCAGCCGCGCTTGCTCTGGCGAGCCTCCAGCACAGCGTTCGATATAACTGGCAAGACCAATACCTCTTAATTTGCCTCGCTTCTTTGCTTTTTTCTTTCTGTTGGCGAAGCCTTCCCAACTAGAGTATTTGATCGCGTCATTCAGGTTTTTTTCAAACTCACCGGAATCATAGGTCGCTCCGAGTGAAGTATCATATGGCATGGCCTCGCCCGGAATAAAGTTACGACGGCGGATTTCATCAGGTGTCAGTCCTAGGTCGTGTGCAGCAACATCAACCAATCTTTCTATGGCATATATCGCCTCTGGTCGACCAGCTCCGCGGTAGGCATCTACTGGAGCAGTATTGGTAAACACTCCTTGGACATTAACGTACGCAGTGGGAATGGAGTAACAACCCACTAGCATAGACACACCCGCGGCAGTTGCTACAAATGGTGAAAAGTTAGACAGGTAGGCACCAAGATTAGCAATAGTATTAACTTTAAGCCCAAGAAATTTTGCATTGGCATCCAGAGCCAGTTGTAAATGGGAAACATGATCACGACCGTGACTATCGCAAACGAAAGCCTCGCTGCGATCTGATATCCACTTCACTGGCCTGCCAATCTTACGCGCTGCGTAGAGAGCAACCACGTACTCAGGGAACAGGAAGATCTTCATACCGAATCCACCACCCACATCCTTGCACAAGACATGAATCTCTTCTTCGGGGCAGTTGAAGATGGCATTTGCAAGCAGACGGCGCATCAAGTGTACGCCCTGGCAGGATACGTGCAGCACCAAGCGGCCTGTTTCCGGTTCACTGAAGGCAATAGCGCCTCGGGTTTCCACAGAGGTGGGAACAACTCGGTTGTTAATAAGAGTCAGCTCTACCACTTTAGCTGCATTTGAAAATGCTTTTTCGGTAGCTTCAACGTTACCAGCTTCCCAGTCGAAGCAGCGGTTATTTTCAGCCTGCTCCCAGATTTGGGTGACATCGCTGTCCATTGCTCTACTAGTTTCAACAACCGCGTCTAACAATTCATAGTCGATCCAAACCTGTTCTGCGGCATCCTTGGCTTGCTCTATAGTTTCCGCAATAACTACTGCAATAGCATCGCCGACATGGCGCACCGCGGCCTCTGCTAGAGCTGGTCGGGGCGGCATAACACAAGGGCTACCGTCTTTGTTCATGGCAGGTGCGCCACAAGGTACATTGCCTATGTTATCTGCCTTGAGATCCTCCACTGTATAGACTGCCACCACTCCAGGTAGAGTGCGGGCATCTTTCGTATCGATGTTCTTGATAAGGGCATGGGCATGGGGCGATCTTACGAAAATAGCATAAGCTTGATCTTCTAGATTCAAATCATCGATGTAGCTGCCGTGACCTGTCGTAAAGCGAGTATCTTCCACGCGAGTTACGGGCTGGCCGATTCCAAATTTCTGCATATTTACCCAATCCTTTTTCAGAGACTACTATTCTTCTTATTCCAGTTCGGCATCCAGAGTAAGTCCACTGACCCAGAGCATTCCACTTGCTCTGATAATCTGTAGAACCTTTTAACCTGATAGCTTGTCACAGCCATCACGTTACTCCATAGCAAAGAGGTAAATTCCTTACCTAACCAAACCGATCGCAGTAGTAGAGGAATCCCCGTGCTTGTTATTCGGATGCCGGCAATCTGATCTATCCTGCGAAATCTAATCTGGTAAAAGAAAAACGGGAACCTCAAGATTCCCGTTTTTCTATTTTAAGGACGTAAGCCAGTTGCAACAGTAAAGGAAGTATCGATTAAGCTTTTAGTTTCAGCAGGGAATCCTTAGATCCTTGTACATTGAACCAGTTCAACAAATGCCTGTTGATTCTCATCGGGATTTATTGCGACTCCAAATAAATCAGCCAGTGCTCCCTGCCCAGTTTCAGTATTGAATATGAAATATAGGCCATGATAACTGCATTGCTTGATTATTTCATCGGTATTGCAATTAAAGTCCACTCGCTGGCCATTAATGGTTTGCCTCGATGTATTTCCGGCAAAGGTAAATCTCCAGGATCGAGTCGCAAAAGCCTGGCGCTCCCATGTTGATCCATTCCAGTTATAACCATTGAGATCGATACTTGCACAGTTCCACGAATCTCTACTCTGAGCCGAGATTAAAGTAGGTATCATCAAAATTATTAGCACGCAAATTGTTCTCATTAGGTTTTCCCCCATTCCCGTTCCCGGAGTTCGATTCGCCTTATTTTGCCACTTACTGTTTTTGGAAGAGTCTCTATAAATTCCAGTTTTCTAGGATATTTGTAAGGAGCTGTAATATTCTTTACATGGTCTTGTAGCTCTTTTGCCAGTGTATCAGATACATCATAGTCAGGCGCGAGAACTACGAAGGCTTTGACCACTTCCCCTCGTGTTTCGTCGGGGCTTGATACAACAGCTGATTCGGCTACTGCTGGATGCTCGATCAAGGCACTTTCTACCTCGAAGGGTCCTATTCGATAACCAGCTGATAGAATCACATCATCGGATCTGGATACGAACCAGAAATAACCGTCGTCATCGACATATGCTCTATCTCCCGTGATATACCATGGTCCCTGCCTGGTATCTGATGTTCTCTCAGGATCATTCTTGTATTCTTTAAACATACCCTGAGGTTTCTCTGGATCAACCTTAACGGCAATATCACCTTCGATGTTTGCAGCAAGTTCATTACCATTATAATCAATAACAGCAAGTTTGATGCCGGGTGTGGGTTTACCCATGGATCCAAAGCGCGGCTCGATGCACGGAAAGTTACCACAAAGAATCGCCGTTTCAGTTTGACCATAACCGTCGCGAATCGTGATACTTGTAGCCTTTCGCCAGATTTCGATGATTTCCGGATTAAGAGGCTCCCCTGCTCCAACGCAGTGTCGAAGGGTAGAGAAATCGTATTTAGAAAGGTCTTCTAGAACCAACATCCGGTAGATGGTCGGTGCGCCACACATAGTAGTAACAGGGTATTTCTCTAATAGTTGGAGAGTTTGCCCGGCATTAAATCCAGAACTGTGATGGATGAAAAGGGAAGCGCCGCATATCCACGGGCCGAAATAACTGCTCCACGCAGCCTTGGCCCAGCCAGTATCACTGATATTCCAATGGAGATCGTTTTCATCTAGGTCCAGCCAATATTGTCCTGTGGGTTTATGGCCGATGGCATAGCTATGCGTGTGAATAGTCATTTTAGGATAACCGGTGGTACCGGAAGTGAAGTAGCACATTGCTTCATCGTTAGCACTGGTATTAACTGCAGGGAAATTATCGTCAAATTGGACTAGTACTTTCTGGTAATTTATCCAACCCTCTTTTTCTCCATCGGTAAGCAATTTAGTGGTTAATGAAGGACAATTTAGTGCAATTTTTTCCACTTTTTCACTATTAGCAGAATTAGTAATGATGCAGGTAGCCGCTGCAGCCTGAATTCGATACTCGATATCCTTACTTGATAGCTGAGTGGTGCCAGGGGAGATAATTGAACCCATGCGAAGAGCGGCGGTGAAGATTTCCCACCAACTTATTTCCCGACCAAGAATTAAAATTATTGTGTCTCCGCGCTGCACTCCAGCTTTGAACAGTGCATTGCAGAGTTTTTTTGAATTCGATGAAATTTCCTGGAATGTTCGGGTTTCCTCGTTGCCTGCATCATCTACCCAGAACAGAGCTTGTTTTTTCGGGTCGCGGTTAGCCCAATGATCAATCACATCTTGGGCAAAATTATAGTTCTCCGGTCGCTCCCATTCGAAAGAAGCACAGGTTTCTTCATAGTTGATCATATTGTGCTCAGACATTAGCTTTATTCTCGTTACTATTTTTAACTATTATTTCTAGTTCCATGGATTGTCTAAATGAGCAACTATAAGGACCGTCTAAAGAAGTACCCGGATGCCGATTGATTGGTTTTGTAATTCGAGTTTGTTTGTCGAAAGCAAACACAACCAGGGGCTAGTTCACAGGTCCCATTTATCGGTTGAAAAAAAAATGCAATTCAAGAGAACTGCATTTTTCGAAAAGTAGATTTAGTATTTTTTTGTAATACTAAGCCATATTTTAGATCAGGGATTAACCTCAACTGTAATATAGGCATCGTGATAAAGACCACCATCATCAGCGCGTCCCCATAAAGTATAAGTGCCAGGTTCGCTAAAAGTTGCGGTGACCTCGATCTCTCCATCCTCAGGAATTTCCGGTGGTCTCCAATGGACACCCCAGGGAGAGTTTCCGCCGGCCCGTGTGTCTTCCCACACCTTGGTTTGTGGAGGGTCAAAGGTCACCTTTCCTTGGCCACGATATACATTCCAGCTTACAAAGAGCGCATTAATCTTGTTTACAGTAGGTCTAAATGGCGGAGAAAAAAGGCGCCGTTGCAGCATATCCGTTGGAATGGTCGATGTAATCCTTGAGCGAGGAACGCCGTCATCGGTGACGTTACTAACGATAGTGAGGGGCTCTCCAACACGCACTGAACGGGCTGCATCTCCCTGTACACTCAGCTCCGGAGGTGTATTTGCCCGAATTTCCGGGTTGCTGGTACCAATACTCAGGGAGCCGGTCTCAGAGGCGATGAATATATTACTAACGACATAGCTGGGATTGAGCGTGGCATAT
>PARV01000036.1 GCA_002712055.1 Gammaproteobacteria bacterium
CTCGCGATGGATAAGTAACAGCATGTGCCTTGTGTGCTTCGTAAGAACAGATAATAACCCAGGTATCCCTGAGTTGTTGTGAAAACTCTCCCGGCATTTTGACTTCCACCAGAGTTGCGCCAATAGACTGTAAAGTATTGATCACTTCCTGGATGGCCGTGACCAGTTCCTCCGGGCTACCCAAGCGCACAAAACTCTCGTCAACTCCAATTCGTAAATTGGAAATGTCACCATCAAGGCGCGACAGAATATTGGGCACCTCATCGTTAAGAGAGGTGGGGTCATTAACATCCCGGCCTGCGATTGCCTGGAATACAGCGGCAGCATCGCTGACACTGCGGGTCATAGGCCCTATGTGGTCCAGACTTTCGGCTAAAGGTATTACACCATACCGACTCACCCTGCCATAAGTCGGTTTTAGCCCAACGATACCATTGGCCATGGCAGGTAAACGGATAGATCCACCAGTATCGGAACCGAGGGACGCATAACAAAGGCCTGCCGCGGTGGCCACCCCGGAACCGCTGGAAGACACACCTGCGAACAGGTTTTCACCCCAGGGGTTTACCGGGATCTCGAAATCCCGGTGATAGCCCACCATAGCTCCTTCGGTCAGGTTCAATTTACCTAGCAGGACAGCACCGGCATCATATAATTTCGTCATTACAGTGGCATCGAAGGCGGGCAAGAAATTCTCATAGACCTTCAATCCCCCCTCAGTGGGAACGCCCTGGGTATAACAGAGATCCTTCACAGCAATGGGTACTCCGTGCAACGGCCCTCGCCGATTGCCCGCAGCAATTTCGCGATCTGCCTGCCGAGCCTGAGCCAGCGCCAACTCAGCCGTTACAAGGGCATAGCTATGCAGCTCAGCATCAACAGCGACTATTCGCGCTAGTTGAGCTTCGGTTAGCTCTACCGAGCTGATTTCCCGACTGCGCAATAATCCGGAAACTTCAGACAAAGTCGCATAGTGAATAGCATCGGTGCCTAAAGATTCAGCCCCAAAAATAGAAGGAGCGGATAAACCAGAACAGGCACCCGTGGTAACAGCGGAGATTATTCGGGTAGCGTCCCTGCGACTAACGCCGTTGGCTACTGAGTAGAGCCCATTATCAGAATCTTTTCCCTTTTGATTATTATCCATTGAAATTCTTCCGTACTGATAGTTATTAACATTATGCATAACGCTTCATGCTGAATAAATAGGTTAGGCCTCCTATATGGGAATTTATAGCGTGCTTAAATAGAGAGGTGGTGCCCAGAGCCGGAATCGAACCGGCACGATCGCAATGATCGAGGGATTTTAAGTCCCTTGTGTCTACCAATTTCACCATCTGGGCTAATCCAAAGATCTTTAGAAAATGGAGGCTGAGGTCGGAATCGAACCGGCGTAAACGGAGTTGCAGTCCGCTGCATGACCACTCTGCCACCCAGCCATATCTAAATAATCAGCGAGGCCGAACTATAACAAACCCGGCACCGATGAGCATGTGGTGAAGAAAATAGTTGGTCTNTCTCTGGCAATCAACATGAATCTTCTAAAAAGATTTCTTATACAGTACAGAAACTAACAAAGAGTTACTATCTTCGTAACCTTTCATTTTTTATGGGGCTGAAAGAGAGTTTAATNAGCTCTTCAAAGAAATAGCAGGTGTTATAGCTCTTCATCCCTTGGAATATTCAAGGAGCCTAAAGAGCAAGTTCTAAGTTCACTGTTGGAGATTAGGTCCTCGAGAGTTTGTGAAATTGGAGCGGGAAACCGGGGTCGAACCGGCGACCTTCTGCTTGGCAAGCAGATGCTCTACCAACTGAGCTATTCCCGCTCTGCAGTTAAGTAACTAGTCTATCGCTNCTTAGGCTTGCTATATCAGTAACCAGTCCTAAAAATTGAGGCGCCCTATTCTAATACCTAAGCGTCGGGAGTCAAGCTAGAAAGCCTCTATGAAGTAATGAATTACACGCCCTTTCGGAGTGTTGGCCAAGCGCTTTTTAGATATTGCAGCATTGAATAGACACTCAGCACCGCAGCTAGATAAAGCAAGATAAGGCCCAGTTGCCAAAGCCATTCTAAGTAGTGTGGCGTCGCCAACAATAATAAAATAATCGCTANCATTTGNACGGTGGTTTTTAATTTTCCCGAAAAGGCCACCGCTACAGCTTCACGCTGCCCCTTTAATGCCATCCATTCCCTTAACGCCGACATAATTATTTCTCGGGCAATAATCACTGCAGTTGCNAACAGTAAGTTGCTATACACNGTGACTAACATAATTAGCACAATNACAACTAGAAGTTTNTCNGCAACCGGGTCCAAGAATGCACCAAAATCAGAAGTCTGGTTTAAACGACGCGCNAGATAACCATCCAGCCAGTCGCTAAGACTGGCCATAGTAAACAATAGCGCTGCCAGCAAATTAGCGTTAGAAAGCCCGGAATAAAAGCAAGCTATCACCAGCGGAATAAGCAACAAACGAAGATAAGTAACCTGATTCGCCCAATTCATTTTTCACAATTTAAAATACAATAAGCTTCGATATCAAAAGTTATACCAAAAATGAAAACATATCCTTAAGTAATGCTATTGNTANCAGATACCTACTGATTATGTAGATAAGTATATATATCTTCGGCCAGCTTTTTGTTTATGCCTTTGACCTTTGCAATTTCTTCTTCGCTAGCTTTTTTGATTTCTTGCTGGCCTCCGAAATACTTAACTAGCTCCCTTCTACGTTTTGGCCCAAGCCCGGGTATTTGCTCCAATGTTGATTGCTTTCGCGTCTTACCACGTCGTTGTCTATGCCCCGTGAGAGCGAAGCGATGGGCTTCATCTCTTATCTGTTGNAGCAGATGTAAAGCGGGCGACCTTGGAGGTAGAGCTATTTCATGATGTTCCCCTGATTTGGAAAGGAACAACGTTTCTTGCCCAGCCCTCCGACTAATTCCTTTAGCTATGGCCAATAACTGAATTTCCGGCAACTGAAATTTCTNCATTACTTTCTCAGCCTGCTTNAGCTGACCCTTTCCTCCATCTAAAAGNACGATATCAGGGAGCTTNCCTTCTCCTTTACTTAANCGGGTGAAACGGCGATCAAGTACCTGTTCCATTGCNCCGTAATCGTCTCCAGATTTCACACCTTTGATATTAAAACGACGGTAATGGCTCTTGATCGGTCCATTTTCGTCAAATACTACGCAGGATGCCACCGTAACTTCCCCNGCCGTGTGGCTGATATCAAAACATTCCACTCTCGAAGGCTGTGAATCTAATTCAAGGGTATCCTGCAACAGCATGAACTGTTTTTGCGTATTTTGTTTATTAGCAATGTGCGCCTCAAGCGACTCTCTGGCGTTTGTAATGGCCAGTTTCACCCATTTAGCNCGGTGGCCTCTAACCCTCATTGATAATTTTATCTTTCGCCCAGCCACATATGATAGGGCATTTTGAAGCTCCTCCGCCCCTTTCAATACACTTGGAATTATTATCTCTTTTGGTATCGAAGAGGAATGACCTTCTCGGAGGTAAGATTGTGAGACAAAAGCTTCCAGGAGATCTTTTTGCGAAGTAGCCAATCGATACCGAGGATAAAAACTTTTACTGCCAATTATTCGACCGGCCCGAACNTTAATGACATGGATGCACGCATATGTNTGCCGTAGTTCGCCGGCGATAACATCGGCGTCTTCGCCTTGGTTGGTTACGTATTGTTGCTCTTGAATACGCCGCAGATCGATAATCTGATTCCTTACGAGCGCAGCTTTCTCGAAATTCTCAGTAGCGGATGCAGATTCCATCCTATTAGTTAACTCTTTTGTTAATCGGTCACTCTTACCCTTCAAAAAAAGAGTTGAATAATGTACGTCCCGCGCATAATCCTTCTTGGTAATTAATCCAACACATGGGGCCGTACAGCGGCCTATTTGATATTGGAGACAAGGTCTCGAACGATTTTTGAAATAGCTGTCTTCACATTGTCTAACCCGAAACACCTTTTGTAATATCTGCAAGGTTTCGCGTGTAGCATGAGTGCTAGGATAGGGCCCAAAAAAACGACCAGCTTGCTTCCTACTTCCTCGGTAAAAGACCAGCCGCGGGTAGTCAGTTCCTTCAGACAAAAGGATGTAAGGGTAGGACTTATCATCTCTTAGTTGAATGTTATACGCTGGACGAAGGGTCTTAATAAGATTCTGTTCTAGTAATAGTGCTTCCGTTTCGCTGCTAGTAATCGTAACTTGAATATCAACGATTTTATCAATCATCACCATGGTTTTAGTGTTAAGACCAGAAGCCCGAAAATAGCTGCCTACTCTCTTTTTTAGATTACGGGCCTTTCCTACGTAAAGTACCCTGCCCTGAGAATCGAGCATTTGATAAATGCCAGGCTTGCTTGTCAGATTAGCTAGGAAACGCTTGGGATCAAGTCTCACTGTTTCTAGTTTGCGCATATTTTAAAAAGACAGCTCGGTTTCTCGGTTATTAGAAGCTAAGCCTATTAAGGGTATCCGATGAAGCAGAGCCCCTCAACCGACCTAACTGGCTAGCAGTTTTTAGATTAATCGAACTTCAGGTTCTAGCGTTATACCAAATTTTTCTTGGACGGAAGAGCTTATATCTTGAGCGAGCGCCAGTATGTCCTGACCACTTGCTTTTCCAGGGTTCACTAATACTAATGCGTGATTTGTTGAGACAGCNGCATTACCGCGACGTCTACCTTTCCACCCTGCCTTTTCCACCAACCAAGCAGCGGGAACTTTCACGAAATTACTTTTTCCTGTGTCAAATACGGGGATATTGGCGAAGATTTCTTGAAGGCTTGTCAATTTCTCATGCGAAATAACTGGATTCTTGAAGAAGCTCCCTGCGTTCCCCAGTTTGCCTGGGTCGGGTAATTTACTTTGTCGGATGTTGCAGACAGTATCAAAGACCTGCTGAGGGCTTGGTTTTTCTGAGGTAAGAGCTTTTCGTAACGCCTCATAGTTGATGTTTGGTTTCCAAGTTCTAGTAAGCTGCAACGTTATCTCAGTGACCACAAAATGTTCACCTCCTTCGCCCTTAAAAAAGCTTCCGCGATAGGTGAATTCGCAACGTTTATTATCGAATTTGGTTATTTCACCTGTTCGTTTATCAAGAGCCTTTACTTCGTAAATGAATTCGGACAGTTCCACCCCATATGCACCAATATTCTGAATCGGTGCTGCCCCGACATTACCNGGAATTAATGCNAAGTTTTCAATGCCATGTAGACCTTTATTAAGGCATTGTATTACCAAATCGTGCCAGTTTTCTCCGCAACTTACGGTAACTCGATCAAAGTCTTCAGACCACTCTATTCCACGCCAAGCTATTTGAATAACTAAGCCGTTAAAATCCCTTGTAAACAAGAGATTAGAGCCCATACCTAAGATTAATACTGAAAGGTTAAAGCGACTCGCATAGTTAAGTGCAGAGCGCAGATCAGTTTCATTGTAGATATGGACAAAGTGGGCGGCTGTTGCCGCTACACCAAACGTATTGTATTCCTTCAAATCAAATTTCTGGTGAATTTCCATGATTCGGCCTACCTCATGAAATCAGAAAATGTCTGTCTTTAATGTGCCGTAGTAGCTTTTCACAGGCGTCTTCTACCAAATCCAATACCAATTTGAAGCCNTCGTCTCCACTGTAAAAAGGATCCGGNACCGTATCATGAAGCGNATCNCCCCAGGTCAGTAATAACTGAAGTTTAGTTTGATGTGCAGCNGGACACATCCTTTTTAAATCAAGAAGATTGGTGTGATCCATAGCAAGAATATAGTTATAGATCTCGAAGTCTGNTGCGCATACCTGACGAGCTTTGTAGGTACCNATCTGGTAACCCCGCTTNGCGGCAGCTTTAATAGCACGATTATCTGGNGNTTCGCCTATGTGCCAGTCACCCGTGCCTGCAGAATCTACCTTNATNTNTTGTTCTAAATTATTGGTTTTTATAATTTTATGAAAGACTCCATGAGCTGTTGGGGAGCGGCAAATATTACCCAGACATACCATGAGTACTTTCACTGCAGGAGGTGAAAATTGATTCTCGCTGTTCATAAACCCATTAGTGCTATTTCGTGGCTAGATAATTACGAACAGCCTGGAGATCGCGTTCCGTATCAATTCCTACTGGTACATGCTCTGCAGACACTTCAACATGAACCTTAACNCCCTTAGACAGGGCTCGCAGTTGCTCCAGCTTTTCGGAAACCTCTAGGTCAGCAGCAGGCCATTCGACAAATTGATTCAATACTGCCAACCGGTAGGCATAGATACCTATATGGCGGTAGCAGTTTCTTGCTGATGCGCTCGCTTGATAAGGAATAGTCGCTCTGCTGAAATAAAGAGCATACCCTTCATCGTCTATGACTACTTTAACTGCATNGGGGTCTTCAATTTCGGACTGAACAGTGATGACCTCGCAGACAGTAGCCATCCCNGCTTCCGGGCGCTTATTTAAATTACG
Organism: Gammaproteobacteria bacterium; assembly: GCA_002712055.1. Classification (GTDB taxonomy): domain Bacteria; phylum Pseudomonadota; class Gammaproteobacteria; order Pseudomonadales; family Pseudohongiellaceae; genus UBA9145. Next base: position 6,483 of record PARV01000036.1, read on the forward strand.
AAAAACTTGATCGATAACCGTTGAGGGAAGTAATGGCTCATCAGCCTGCACGTTTACAATAATCTGGTCTTCCGAGAGCTTTAATTTAGCGGTTACTTCCTGAATCCTGTCTGTGCCAGATTTATGGTTAATCGAGGTCATAAAAACTTTTGCACCAAAGCTTTCGGAAACTTTTTTAATTCGCTCATCATCTGTAGCGATATATACATCTTGNGCGGTGCTTGCTTTCGCATTCTCGTAGGTCCGTTGGAGCATGGATTTTCCAGCAAGATCTAGTAACGGTTTACCAGGAAGTCGACTAGCATTATATCGAGCTGGAATAATGACCGAAAATGGCATTAAGATTTTTCTCGTTCTTCAGGAGTTAAGCCTCTAGCTTCGTTAGTTAGCATAATCGGAATACCCTCCTTAATAGGGTAAGCGAGAGCGTCACCGTAGCAAATCAGTTCATTGGCTGTTTTATCGTAGTGTAATTCCCCTTTGCAGTTTGGACATACGAGAATGCTCAGTAACTTAACATCCAACATTGTTATACCCTTCTTTGCTATTGAACAAATGACTCTACCTGTGTAACGAANTCATCCGTAAAGGATTGGGGTAAAGATACTTCCGTCAATAAATACCAGTAATTACTTTGCGCAAACCCTCTGCACTTTATAGCATCTTTTTCGGTCATAACAATCGGCTGATGATNATCGAGGTCCATGCTCAAGAAATCCTCTTCACTGTATAAGAAATGATCCGGGAAGCTAAATTTCTTCATCCGATATGGTAATTCATCTAACAAATCATAGAAACGCTGAGGATTACCTATAGCCGATACCGCCTGTACAACACTGCCCATATTGAAGGGTGCGCCACTAAAGGGGCGCTTTTCTTCAGTTAATAAATTNACTAAAAATTTAGGCTCTACAATCATTTCAGCAGCAGATTGCAGCATTCCCGACTGTTCAGAAGTCTTCCCGTTAATTACTATAAAATCAACCTCCGTTAACCGTTTAATGGGCTCTCGTAGGGGGCCCGCAGGAAAACAGAAACCATTCGCAAATAAGCGCTTACCGTCGATTACACAAATCTCAAGATCTCTTGAAAGCCGATAGTGCTGCATACCGTCATCGCTTAGGACAATATCTACGGCGTGTTTTNCAATAAGCGACTTCAACGCCTTTTTTCGGTCAGGAGCGACAACAATCGGACAACCAGTTTTTTCTGCCAATAGAATCGCTTCATCTCCGCATTCAGTAACGTTCGTCTCTAGAGATACCTCCAGTGGATAAGTAGCAGCCTTACCTCCATAACCTCTACTGATAATNCCCGGATTGATACCTTTGCTCTTGAGAATATTGGCGAGGGCGATTAGCAATGGAGTTTTGCCAGTACCTCCAACTGAGATATTNCCAATCACAATCACAGGCACTGATAATTTCTGCAAATCATTATTACTTTGATGCTTCTTACGAAGTAAAACTACAACCATCCGGTATATCATGGAAAAAGGCCACAACAGGATTAGCCACCTTGCCTTCTTGTACCAAGCAGTTTCTAGGAAATTCATTAACCTTCAACCGTATCGTTCTCCATAAACTGCATCTTGTATAGCCTTGAATAATAGCTATTATTAAGAAGCAGTTCGGTGTGAGAACCCGATTCAACTATCTTTCCNTCATCCAGTACCAGAATCAAATCTGCGTTCTCGATAGTAGATAATCGATGAGCGATAACAAAGGTAGTACGCCCTTCCATCAGTGTCTTTAAAGCGGCCTGTATATGCTGCTCTGACTCAGAATCAAGTGAAGAGGTGGCTTCATCAAGAATCAATATAGGCGCATTTTTTAACAGCGCACGAGCAATAGCAATACGCTGGCGTTGTCCNCCGGACAATAGACTAGCGTCATCCCCTACTTGCGTATCCAAGCCGCTAGGCAATTGTTCAACAAACTCCATAACATGAGCATTAGTGGCTGCGCTTAGAATTTTTTGATCATCGATTACACTTTCACCATACGCAATATTTTCAGCAACCGTACCATTAAATAGCACTACTTGCTGTGTTACGAGCGATATATGGAGGCGTAAATTTTTTAACTCATATTCCGTGAGCGGAATCCCATCAAGCTTCACTTCGCCGTTTGTGCAGTCGTAAAAGCGTGGGATTAAACTGACAAGGCTNGATTTACCACTCCCAGATTTACCAACTAACGCTATCGTATTGCCTGCTTCCGCAATAAAAGTTATATCGCTGAGCGCATTACNGGCGTCACCGTATGTAAAATTCACTTCCTTAAATTCTATTTTCCCTTTTACCCGATNAGCAGTGTGATCGCCTGTGTTGATTTCAGATTGCTCGTCCAACAAGGTAAAAATACTATAGGCAGCGGAAAGACCACGTTGTATCACCGAATTAACTTGAGTTAGCTGTCTAATNGGTTTAGCCAANAATCCTGCTGCACCAAGAAATGCGACAAAATCTCCTGGNGTTTTATCTAAAAAGAAATCCGGTGACATCGCCAACCACACTANCAGCGCTAACGCCATTGCAACAATTAATTGAACCAGCGGAGTACTGGCGCTGCGTGTTAAAGCCATCTTCATATTTTGTTGACGATTCCGATCNCTGGCTTTAAATAATTTATCGCTGATAAAATCTTCTGCATTAAAGGTGCGAATTACCCGATGGCCTTTTATCGTTTCGTTTGTGATCTGGGTAACTTCGCCCATTGAGTCTTGCATCTGGGTGCTATAACGGCGGAACCGCCGNGACGCTATATCGACAATCTTGGCAACAAAGGGAGCGATTATTAAAAAAGTTAAACTCAAACGCCAATCGATAATCAAAAGATAAATCAGCAAACCTAGTACCGTGAATCCTTCCCGAATTACCACAGCAACTGCGCTAGTGGCGGCACCCGTTATCTGAGTTACATCGTAGGTAAATTTAGAAACCAACTTGCCAGAAGTATTTCTATCAAAATATATTGAGGGTAGCGTAATCAGATGATCAATTAACTCGCAGCGCAGTTTATGAATTANATGATTAGCAATAGCAGCGAGNGAATAGGACCCCANAAACCCGCCTATTCCGCGAACAACCACGATAGCGATACAGAGCAAAGGACTTAAAATTCGGAGTTCTTCATAGTTTTCCGCGTTTATTGCATCAACTGTAAGGCCTAACCACCACGTGGTTGCAGGTGTCGTGGCAGCAAATATGAGATAGCCGACGATACTACCGTAGATAGCAAGTTGATGCGGGATTACATAACGAAATAGCCTTCGATACAGCTGCCAACCTCGATATTTAGTATCTAATTGTTTGTTGTTTACCATAGGTAACTAATTGGGGCAAAAAAGGGTTATTCAATTTCCTCTTATATTAATCGGCTCGTAAAGCCTGAGCTGGCTGAATCGCAGCCGCTTTGCTGGCAGGATAGATAGTGGCCAATAACGACAGTAGAAATACACCTGTGACTACTACTAAAATATCAAGAACGCTAATCTCAGAAGGCAGAAAATCAATTGGATAGACTTCGGCGCTTAAAAACTGTATGGAGAAAACATTTTCAATTAATACTGCTAGGTTAGTGATTTGGAGTGATCCTATTATGCCCAAAAAAACGCCAATCAGAATACCAATCGTACCTATCAGACAACCTTGCCACATAAATATACGTCTAATAATTTGCGGTGTCGCGCCCATTGTACGCAATATAGCGATATCGCCACGCTTATCCCTTACGATCATGATCAAACTTACTATTTGATTGAATACTGCAACACCTACAAGCAACCAAAGCATAAATCCGATAATTGTTCGAGAAAACTGAATATTGTTATAAATAGCTCCAAACTGGGTTGTCCAACTAGATATATTGAGACCNGCGGGAAGATTCATCTGAAGCTCAGGTTGAACACGGTCAGCCTCCAACACGTCAGTTATATGTATGCGCAAGCTATTGTGAGAAGTACGCAAACGAAAAAGCGATCTCGCGGCCGCTATATTAATCATAACGAAATCACTATCCAAATCTTGGCTTCCCACTTTAAACACACCAACTACCTTGAAGTTTCGAAACGTCGCCAATGGCATGATTGGATTGATTGAAACCGTCGGAGAAAAAAGATCTACACTATCACCTACTTCTACTCCAAGCCTATCTGCCAGTGTTTGGCCTAATGCTAATCCCCAGCGAGATTCACGCAAACCAGCTAAGCTCCCTGAAACGAAGAAATTATCAATGATTGAGACAGAAGCTTCTTGNTCTAAGTCTATACCATTAATCACTACACCCTTATTACCTGCTGCGTTGGCAACAACTCCCATAGNTTCTATTGCTGGAGCCGTCCCTANNACCATAGGATGCTCGTTAGCTATATTTTCGATCGAGGCCCAATCATCAGCCGTTAGGTTCTCCTCGGTTTGAATTGTAAGGTGAGGAACTATACCTAGTACGTTTTCACGCATCTCTCGATCAAAACCGTTCATAACGGAGAGAACTGTTATTAATATGGCTATTCCAAGCGCAATACCAAATATTGAAATCGCTGACATAAAAGAAACCAGTTGACTACGTTTGTTCACGCTAACATACCGAGTAGCTATATAACGTGGAAGGCTAATATTTTTATCCTTCATTTAGAGATCCATCTTTTAGCAACAAGCTACGGTTCATGGAGTCCGCAAGTTGTTCGTTGTGAGTAACGACAACAAAACCTATTCCTAGAGTCCTATTCAGTTCAGCTATCAANTCTTGTATCTCCATCGCAGAATGGCGATCGAGGTTGCCTGTTGGCTCATCCAGTAAAACACAACGGGGATTTCCNACAAGCGCTCTCGCTATTGCTACCCGTTGTCGTTCGCCACCAGAAAGTTCAGTTGGTTTATGCGGCATCCGATCTCCTAAAGATACTCGTAAAAGCATATTAGTTGCTCGCTCCTTAGCAGTTTTTAGCCCGACTCCTGCAATCAATAATGGCATACAGACGTTTTCAAGTGCGGTAAATTCTCCCAATAAGTGATGAAACTGGTACACAAAACCAAGGTATTTATTGCGTAGATGCCCCCGCTCAGCGTCATTAACTAACGCTATATTTTTACCGGCCATGTACACAGTACCTTCGGTTGGAAGGTCCAGCCCTCCAAGCAGGTTTAATAACGTAGTCTTTCCTGACCCCGAACTTCCTACAATNGCAACCTGATCACCACTAGTAATCTCCATGCTTATATCCCGTAACACCTCAACAATCTGCGTTCCTTGGGTATAGGTTTTCTTAAGCTGCTGACAACTAATTACAGGTGTTTCAGCACTCATAACGATATCCTTTCAATAGCAAGATCAACAAATTATCCAGTCATTCTCAGACATCATCCAGACCTAAGAGCCTCTGCTGGCTGAATCTTACTGGCGCGGAAAGCAGGATACAGCGTAGCCAAAAAACAAATTAATAGAGCAATTAAACAGACCAGCATTACTTCGCTGACGTTAACACGAGTTTGTAGGTGGGATATCAAATATATATTGGCGTCAGCAAAAACTAAGTTGATCAGTTGCTCAAGCCATAGACTTAACTTGGTGATGTTGTTCGCTAAAAGTAGGCCCAGTAGAGCTCCGATTGTCGTCCCTACAATACCAACAATAAGTCCTTGTACAACAAATATTTTCATAATTATTGAGCGACTTGCTCCCATTGTTCTCAATATAGCAACATCAGAGGTTTTATCAGAAACCACCATAACAAGCGTTGAAATAATATTAACCGCGCCAATAACGACAATCATTAGCAGCATGAAACTGGTCAANAGCTTTTCCATATTTAGCGCATTAAATAAGGTTGCTTGCGTTTCGTTCCAAGATTGAATATCAAGGTTTCCTGCATTCTCAAAAAGATCCATAGCAATGAGTTCTGCATTAAATATATCGCTTACTCTAAGCCGTAATTGGAGATTTACACCCCTATCCTGAGCAAACAGCTCCCGCGCTTCATTTAGATTAATAAGTGCTATAGCTTGGTTACCGTATATCCCAAAATCGGCGAAACCTNTTACCTCAAACCCCTGCGCATCAGAGAGTGAGCGAGTNAGCAAACTATTCAGAGATGTAACGCTTAGTTCATTGCCACTGGAAATGCCAAGCTGACTTGCTAATTGTGTGCCTANGATTATGCTGTTATTCCTTTCTTGTAGTATGTCGAGCAAGTTGGAAAATGACTGGCTTTCGTTATTGACTATCTCTGCTTCTCTTTGCGGGTCGACGCCTCTTACCCTAATAAAAATATTCTTCCCCTGGTAACGTAATACCGCTTCTCCTTCCAAGAAAGGCGCGGCGGCCAAGACCTGGTCNGACAACTGCGCATTTANCGCCTGTCTCTCCCAATTCGATTCCAGAGACTCGCCTGCTATAGTGACATGAGGGACAGACTTCAACGCCTCGTTACGAAGCGAATTGATGGATCCATTAATGACCGATAGCGCCACAATTAACACCATGACGCCAAGACTCACTCCCAGCATGGATATCAACGAAACGAAAGAAAGGAAGCGATTGCGCCTACGTGTTAACGAGTAACGCAGTCCAACGAAAAGCGAGAAAGGTTTAAACATATCCCGTAATCCACACTATTCCGTCGTAGGATTAGCAGAGNTTGCAATTTGTGAGAGATAAAGGCAATCCGAACCTTTCTACAAATCCNAATTGATAACTGGGCCTTCCGGCGAAATCGATTCTTGCACTTGATTCGCGTGGCGNTGTAATAGCCTCTGCACGGTCTTAAAACTGATTGGCATAATCGGTGTAGAAACTTCTTGGGAAATTACCCGTAAGGATTTACCTTGTTTTTTGAGTTCTATAATCTTGTAGAGAACTTTTTGCTCCATAGGATTTTCTATAAGCCGNCCATTCTCATGTATCATGTAACCNAATGGTCTNCTNCCGCCTAAATANCGTCCTTTTTTNCGCTGGCGTTGCTTAACACCCTTTATTCGTTCTGCGGCTTTGCGTTTCTCTAAAGACGAAAACAGCCGAGCGATTTTTTCGAAATTTGCGGAAAACTCTTTACTCGTAATGTCACCGCCTAATTCCACAATATGCAGTTGAATNTNTTTATTTCTAAGGTTGATAATTAATTCCACAGCTTCCTGGCTTGAACTAACTACACGCTCCAATTTACTGCTAAGCAGAATATCACCCTGCTGTAAGCGCCTCATTAAGTTTTTACCATTTTCGCGCTGGGAAAATTTTANGCTCCAATTACAATTTGNATCTTNAACTGCNTCATTGATAACCCAGTTTTGGTTTAAACAATAAGTCTTAACGGAAAGTAATTCCGGTTCGANTATCCCATTAAGCTGATCTATATCTAGGCTGGTTTCTAGATCAGAAATTCTGGAGTAGGAGTAAATAAACATTTTATTGTTGATCCTTGAAAAACTTCCTTAATAACTGGCAGGGAGAAATAGTTAAAAGCACTAAGCACATAAATTTGCGACCAGGTATTTAGATATTATCGATGCTTTAAACGCTAGCAAAACGGTGATTTCTATCGAGGGCTATTTAACCTT
>PARV01000037.1 GCA_002712055.1 Gammaproteobacteria bacterium
CGTTGATGCCGGTTTGAGAAGCTGTGTAAGGATATTGATCGATAGTGATATCGATACCACGCTCACGGGCTTGGTCAACTAGTCGTAAACTGTCAATGGACGATCCCCAGTTTTCGACACCAATAACTTTATGGTGAGTCATTTGTACAGCGATGCCGCTTTCTTCACCGATGCGAATGGTTTCATAAACCGAGTCGATCAGCTGAGCAGCTTCTTCTCTCATGTGAGAGATGTAGATGCCGCCGTGTTCGGCAGCAACTTTGGATAACTCAACGATTTCTTCAGTGGACGCGAAACTACCGGGCACGTAAAACAATCCGGTAGAAAGGCCCAAGGCGCCGTGTTGCATGGCCTGCTGAACCATATCCTTCATTTGCTCCAATTCCACCAGAGTTGGGTCGCGATCTTCCGCTCCGATAATCTGGGATCGGATAGTTCCGTGCCCTACAAAGATCCCCCAGTTCGGGCTTATCTGCTTGTCGATTATGGTTTGATAATGTTCGTCAACGGGAAATGGTGAAGTTCCGTCATTACCTTCTGTAAGAGTGGTCACTCCCTGCAGCAAGGCGCTCTCAGCATTGGGCACATCCAAAATTCCACGCAGAGCATGGGTGTGGGGGTCGATAAAACCTGGGGCTACAATAAGCCCATTTGCATCGATAACCTGACTGCCAGTGTCGGATGACAAGTCACCAATGCGGACAATACGTTCACCATTAATAGCGACATCTGCCTCATACCAAGGATTTCCCGAACCATCAACGACTCTGCCATTGCTGATGATAATGTCATAGTTGTTTTGGGAATAAGCATGACTTATTCCCAAGGCCACCAGTAAGGCTAACAGACGATAAAAGCGCATTCTCTGCCTATTGTTACCAAATTCTTATGCGTTCTTCCGGAGGTAAATACAAATCATCTTCCGGTGTTACTTCGAAAGCCTCATACCATTCGTCGAAATTTCGGACGACACCATTTACCCGAAACTCTGAGGGTGAATGAGGATCGGAAGTGAGTCGCTGGATCAGAGCATCTTCCCGATACTTACGCTGCCATACTTGAGCCCAAGCTAGGAAAAACCGTTGATCACCAGTGTAACCGTCTATAACGGGAGCTTCTTCGCCGTTTAGTGACATCTTATAGGCGCGGTACGCTAACGATAGCCCTCCTACATCGCCGATGTTTTCACCCAGCGTGAAGTTCCCGTCGATAAAGTAACCAGGTACTGGTTCGAATTTTTCGTACTGCATGGCCAGCGCTGCCGTGAGCACTTCGAAATTAGTGCGGTCTTCCTCGGTCCACCAGTTACGTTGGATGCCAGCAAAATCGGATTTTGACCCCTGGTCGTCGAAACCATGGCCCATTTCATGACCAATAACAGCACCGATACCGCCGTAGTTCACTGCGGGGTCAGCAGCCGGATCGAAAAACGGAGGTTGCAGAATACCTGCAGGGAACACGATCTCATTAAAGGACGAGTTATAGTATGCGTTGACGGTTTGGGGCGTCATACCCCACTCTTCCCGATTCGTTGGATTCCCTAGCCTACTAATCTCATCCTGGTAATTATACTCGCGTACGTTTTGAGCATTCTGAAAAAGGTTGTCTCGAGTAATGTCGATAGACGACAGATCTTTCCACTCATCTGGATAGGCTATCTTAGGGCGGAAGAATTCCAATTTTTTATTCGCTTCTTCTTTGGTCGCGGAATTCATCCAGTCGTTATCTTCGATGCTCTGGGCTAGTGATGCGCGCAAATTTTCTACTAATTGGGTCATCTGCTGTTTGGCTGATTCAGGGAAATGGCGCTCCACATATAGCTGCCCGACGGCTTCACCGAGACTGTTCAGCGCACCAACACGTAGCACGCCTCTTTCCCAACGCTGACGTTGTTCCGGTACACCATTGAGTATTCTGGAATAAAAATGGAAAGCCTCCTCGTCGACTTCCTCCGAGAGTACGCTGGCATTATCGACAATGAATCTATAGGACATATAACTCTTCCAATCATCGACGGGCAGGTTACTTACAAGGTCGATAATGGGATACATGGCACTAGGATATGAAACATTTAGGTCTTCTAAATTCTGGATACCAGCGGCGGCAAAGTAGGCATTCCAATTAAATCCTGGGTATTCAGCTAGAAATTCTGCATAAGTCATCGGGTTATAAGTCAGATCTCGATTGCGTCGTTGATCGCGCGGCCAGGTATGTTCCGCAATCTGGGTCTCTAGTGTTAATATTTTATTAGCTTTCTCGATGGTGTCTTCGAGATTTGCAAAATCTAGAACACGAGCAATGTGATCAACATACTCTTCTCGCACATTCTCGTACTGCTCAGTATCGAGCAGGTAATAATCTCGGTCTGGCAAGCCCAATCCGCCTACTGATAGAACTAGCTGGTGTCGGTCCGGGTTACTGCGATCAGCTCCCACATAAAATCCGAAAGGACTTGCGGTATTATCAATCATGGCACGACCAAATCCTGCGACAAGCTCTTCTTGTGTGCCTATTTCGTTTAGTGTAGCTAGACCAGTAATTAGCGGTTGGATACCAAGACGGTTCAGAATCTCGGTTCCCATGTAACTCAGGTAATAGTCACTGATCTTCTGTCCTATAGAGCCAGCCACTGGCTCGGTAGAAGTTAAGTCATCAATGATACTGCGTACACGTTGGTCAGAACGATCACTGAGAACGGTAAATGAACCGTAGTTACTGCGGTCAGAAGGCAGCTCAAAGTCATCAAGCCACTTTCCGTTTGCAAAGCGGAAAAAATCATCGCCCGGTCTTATGCTGGGATTTTGGCTAGTGAGGTCTATTCCGAATTTGCCCAATTCTGGAGTGACCGGTACATCAGGTGCTAATTCTCCTCCAGTATCTGTCACTGGATCTGAAGCTAATATTGGGGCACCGGATTCTTCATTACCGCAGGCAACAAGTAAAACGTAAAAAGAACAAAGCGTAAAAAGCTTAAATGACGACATCATTTCGAGACCTCCAATCGTCTAAAACTAAAACATTAGCAAGAGTATACCTGAATTGGAGTCACCTGAAGGTTGCTTAAAGTGAAGAAAAAGGCATGCCCTTATAATTGGTGTGGGTTGTCTGTAATATGCAGAGAGGACAATCAACTCAGTTAAATGGGAGGAAGTTGAGCACCATGGTGAGCATACTAAACAAATCTGTTGCCACTGCTTGTGCAGCGTTACTAACCTTGGTGTTAATTTTGCCTGCGACCGCTCAGGAAAATGCGACTCCAAACGGTATTGCTGACGATCGCGCAGATGCCTACGCTTTTACAAATGCAAATATTTATCAATCTGACGGCTCCTTTATCAGCGGCGGCACTCTGCTTATTCGTGACGGACGTATCTTAGAGATTAATGAAAATACTTCGGTGCCTGGAGGGTTTTTCGAAATCGACTTGTCTGGGCGTTATATTTATCCTGGGCTGATCGATATTTATACTGATTACGGAATATCTGAGCTTGAGCGAGAAGACAATAATGGGGCAGCGGAAAACCTTTTACCCAGTGATCAGGCGTTCAACATTAATGATGCAATACGTTCAAATTTTCGTGCCAGTACGGTATTTACACACGATGAAGAGGAAAGGGAAAAATATCGAGAGCTAGGCTTCTCAGCAGTCCTCAGTCTGCGCCCCGACGGCATCGCTCGTGGCACCTCCGCGCTGATTACTCTGGGGAACAGGAATGCTAATGAGTCAATTATCGCACCAGATATCGCCGCACACTATTCACTGGATAAAGGCTCCTCCGCTCAGTCAATGCCCTCTTCACTAATGGGTGCCTTTGCTTTACTGAGGCAGACTTACCTCGATGCTCAGTGGTTCAATGGTCAAGATCCAAGGCCGTTTACAGATGATTCTCTGGAAAGCTGGATCCGAATTCAGGCACTTCCTCAGATAATGGAAGTAGACAACTGGCAGGAAGCATTAACAGCAGACCGCATTGGTGATGAGTTTAATACCCAGTACCTGCTTAAGACCGCTGGGGACAGTTATCGTCGTGCCGATTTGATGAAAAACACCGGTGCAACACTCATTGTGCCAATAGATTTTCCCGAGGCCCCTAGCGTAGAAGATACTCTCACTTCTGATGAAGTTTCTTTAGAGGTACTTAAGCACTGGGAACTGGCTCCCTTTAACGCTTCTATTCTAGCGGAAAGTGAAATTCCGTTTGCTATTACTTCAAGCGATGGCGAAGCCAATTTTTGGGATAGTCTGCGTATGTCAGTCAAAAACGGACTACCCCGCCAACTAGCTATTGATGCCATAACCCGCGTACCTGCGAGTATACTAGGGTTAACTGAATTAGTGGGACAATTGACCCCTAATGCATTAGCTAATTTTTTGATTACTTCTGGACCATTGTTTACTGATGATTCCCTTATCCTTGAGAACTGGATACAAGGTGACCGCTATGTGATTAATTCTGATTACGACGATCGTGAAGGAGTATATGAATTAACGATTGAAGATCAAAATTTCCAGTTAGAGCTCAGCTTTGATGAAGGAGAAGCATTGGCAGAATTGGCGTTACCAGGTGATGAGACACAGCAGGCCAATCTAGATCTAAGTGATGATCTTATATCTCTCAGTTTTGTGATAGATAACGAAGGCAACAGGGTAAGACTTAGTGGCTGGCCCGACGGGAGTGGCTGGCGTGGTACTGGGCGCACTCCGAGTGGAGCGCTAGTGGATTGGCAACTTACACGTAGCGGAAACCTAGAAGATGGTAGCACTGAGTCAATTGGCGACGAGTTAGCGGAGCTGCCGAGCCCGGTCCTATACCCCTTTTCTGCATATGGGCGACAGGTGGCCCCTGAGCAACAGGACTTTCTGGTCCGCGGTGCAACAGTTTGGACGAATGAGGATGAAGGAGTTGTAGTCACTGATGTCCTCGTTCTGGATGGACGCATAGCAGAAATAGGCGATGGCATCTCCGCTACTGGTGTGACAATAATCGATGGCGCTAGTAAGCACCTGACTCCGGGTATTATTGATGAGCATTCTCATATTGCTTTGTTCAATATAAACGAAGGACAAGCGAACTCCAGTATGGTGCGGATGAAGGATGTGGTGAATTCTGAAAATATTAATATCTACCGCAACTTAGCCGGTGGAGTTGTTGCTGCACAGTTATTGCATGGGTCAGCTAATCCTATCGGCGGACAGTCTGCCCTCATCAAAATGCGCTGGGGAGCCCCGGCACAGGATCTACTAATAGAAGAAGCAGATGAGTTTATAAAGTTCGCTCTTGGTGAAAATGTTAAACGTTCGCGCAATCCCGCTTCCATCCGTTACCCTCAAACTCGCATGGGCGTCGAGCAGGTATTTGTTAACGCATTTTCTCAGGCACAGGAATATGATAAGGCCTGGGATGAATACAATAGCCTTTCACGGAATCAGCGACGAAATACGGTAGCGCCGCGTCGCGACCTGGTGAAAGAAACAATGCTTGAAATATTAAACGGCGAGCGCTTTGTTACGAGCCACTCCTATGTACAGTCTGAAATCAACATGTTGATGCATGTCGCCGACAACTTCGATTTCAACATCAACACGTTTACTCATATTTTGGAAGGCTACAAAGTGGCAGACAAGATGGCTCAGCATGGCGCGGGTGGCTCAACCTTTTCAGATTGGTGGGGTTACAAATGGGAAGTTCGATATGCTATTCCTTATAACGCGGCACTGATGCAACAGGCTGGAGTCGTCGTCGCACTGAACTCCGACGATGCTGAGATGTCGAGAAGGCTTAATCAGGAAGCAGCCAAGGCTGTGAAATACGGCAATGTCAGTGAGGTGGATGCGCTAAAGATGGTCACTCTCAACCCTGCGATTCTGCTTCATTTGGACGACCGTATGGGCAGTATTCGTGAAGGTAAGGATGCCGACTTAGTGCTTTGGTCTGATCACCCCTTGTCGGTTTACGCTGTGGCGGAAACTACCTGGATCGAAGGGGTGCCCTACTATGATCGTCAAGAAGACATTTTGCTTAGGCAGCGGATTGCACGAGAAAGAGCGAGAATCATTGCATCTATTACTCGCGATGAATCCGGTGCCAGTAATGTTACTTGTTACTAGGGAGAGATAATATGAAAAGGCTAATAGCTAACATCACCGCGATATTCTCTGTCTCTTTTTTTCCAATAGCTCTTGCAATTGTACCGGTACCTGCCGCCGATCAAAGTGAGCCAATCGCCATCACTGGCGCGGTTATCCATGTTGGCAATGGAATGGTGATTAATGACGGAGTCATTACGTTCAATGAAGGATTAATCACAGCAGTTGGCACCGTAACCGAAGGAGTCGATCTCGTAGATCACCTACTAATTGATGTACAGGGTCGTCATGTTTATCCAGGCTTCGTTTTACCTAACAGCACGCTAGGATTGATCGAAGTAAACAGTGTGCGTGCTACTAGCGATGTTCTCGAAGAAGGTGATATCAACGCGAGCGTGCGCTCAGCTATAGCATATAACACAGATTCTGAGATCATTCCGGCTAATCGCTTTAATGGGATTCTCACCGCACAGGTTGTACCTCAAGGGGGTCTAATATCCGGATCATCCACCGTCTTCAAACTCGATGGCTGGAACTGGGAAGATGCTATGCTTGCTGAAGATGTTGGGCTTCACATGCATTGGCCTTCCTATACACAACGACGTCGCAATCCAGAAACGGGGCTGTTCGAAACAGTTGATAATGAAAATTATGAAGGTCAGACTCAGTTATTGCATTCTCTGTTTCAAGACGCTCAGGCTTACACGGGCCAGCCGCTCAACCTCAACCTGCTAGCCATGCGACCGCTGTTCAACGGGGTGGCCAAGTTGTTTGTCCATGCAGACGAGGCTAAGCAGATTATTAGTGCGGTCCGGTTTGCGCGCAGTTATGGTGTTCAGGACATAACACTGGTTGGAGGAGCAGATGCCCTGTCTGTCAAGGATTTTCTGTTGGCCCAGGACATTCCAGTAATATATGAACGCATTCACGAACTACCGCTGAGGGATTGGCAAGATGTCGATACGCCATTCAAGGCCCCTTTTCTTCTTCACAATGCAGGTATCAAGATTGGTATTGGTGGCGGTGCCACCTCGATTGATCGGCAACGTAATCTGCCTTTTTTTGCTGGAACAGCGGCGGCCTATGGGCTCGATAGGGAAATAGCTTTGACTATGATTACGAGAGTGAATGCTGAAATTCTTGGTGTCGCTGAACGTGTGGGCACATTGGAAGTCGGTAAAGATGCCACCTTATTCATCTCAGAAGGGGATGCGTTGGATATGCGCACCAGCCAGGTGCTAGGCGCCTATATACAAGGGCGGGATATCGATTTATACGGGACACAGCAGCAGCTTTATGAACGGTTTCGTGATAAGTACAACAGTCAGCTGGAGCGCTAGTAAAGACTTGATCCCCCAATAGATAGTAACTAGGGAGAAACAGCGTTATACATAAGTCAGACTTGGCTGGGTGGTAGCTTTCTTGCTTAGGATATTGTTGTCATGTTCTCCAAGGCACGGAATTTCAAAGGCTGGTATTCCTCACATTTCGAACTACAGACCAAGCAGATATATCTACCGATTCTCGAACAGACGATCTTGAATATGAATAAATCAATAAGACGTTTGTTCTGTGTTATTTGAACCTGAAATTAACGAGTTAACTATGGAAGAATTACCGTCTTTTGTATCCCACCTTGAATGTAGTTACACCGGTAAAACCTATCCAGCTGATCAGCTGCATGGATTGTCTGAAGCAGGTAAACCATTACTGGTTCGTTATGATCTCGATGCGTTGGGTAAGGCAGTAAGTAAACAAGATCTCCTTATGCGTTTGCCTGAAATATGGCGCTATCGTGAATTTTTACCATTCAGGAAATCTAAGAGCATTATACGTCTGGGTGAGGTAATGACACCCTTATTACCAGCAAACAAGCTGCAAAAGGAGATCGGTTGCGGCGAAATACTGATCAAAGATGAAGGACGGTTACCTACCGGCTCGTTCAAAGCAAGAGGCTTAGCGGTGGCGGTAGCTATGGCTAAAGAGTTAGGAGTGAAACGAATAGCAATGCCTACTAACGGTAATGCGGGAGCTGCTTTGGCAGCCTATTGTTCGAAGGCTGATATTGAATCCTTTGTCTTTTGTCCGCAAGACACTCCACAGGTGAACGTCCAGGAGATTGCTTACCAAGGAGCAAAAACGTTTCTCGCTAATGGCTACATTAATGATTGTGGAAAAGTAGTAGGCGATGGGAAAGATATTATGGGTTGGTTTGACTTTTCGACGTTAAAGGAGCCCTACCGTATTGAAGGTAAAAAGACCATGGGGCTTGAGCTGGCTGAACAACTTAATTGGGAAGTGCCGGATGTAATTCTTTATCCGACGGGTGGCGGGACAGGCCTTATCGGTATGTGGAAGGCGTTTGATGAACTCGAGGCGATTGGGTGGATTGGCCCTAAAAGGCCGCGTATGGTGGCGGTACAATCCGAAGGGTGTGCTCCGATTGTTAGAGCTTTTGATAGGGGAGATAGGCACGCAGAGCCATGGCAGGACGCAAACACAATTGCACCAGGTATTCGGGTCCCGGCGGCGGTTGGAGATTTTTTAATCCTGGATGCCGTTCGCGAAAGCGATGGATTTGCAGCGGCTGTGAGCGATGAGAAAATTTTGCAGGCACAAAGTGAGTGTGCGAAGAAAGAAGGAATATTGTTATGTCCTGAAGGTGCTGCGGCATTGGCGACCTTAAAGCAAGAGGTGACAACCGGCCGTATCAAGCCTACCGAGAAAGTCGTGCTCTTTAATTGCGCTACAGGACTTAAATATGAAATGTCGTCCCTTCATCGTTTAATAAATCTTTCAGAGAAAATTGACTACAACGCTATAAGTCGATTCTGATCAATCTATTTTACTAAGATAAGCTAGCCCGAGAGGCGATGATAAATAACTTGTCTGCTCTACAAAATTCTAAATATATAGGGGATAACCGAGAGGATTGCATGTGACAACACAAAAAAATGGGAACGGAATCGATCTTTACACCTGGGCAACGCCAAACGGACGCAAGGTATCAATAATGTTAGAAGAATTGAAGTTACAGTACTCTGTTCTCCCTATTGATATTACTAAAGGTGAACAGTACGCCGACGAATTTCTAATGATAAGCCCGAACAATAAAATCCCGGTTATTGTAGATCACGAAAATGAAACCCATTTGATGGAGTCAGGTGCCATTCTTATGTATTTAGCTAATAAAACCGGAAAATTAATGAGCCCGATTGGAGAAAATTACTGGAAAGAAATGGAATGGTTAATGCTTCAGATGGGAAGCATTGGACCGATGCTTGGGCAGACACATCACTTTGTAAAATTTAATCCTGGGAAGTCACCGTACGCAGAAGAGAGGTACCGCAAAGAAAATATACGTATCTACGGAGTTCTCGAGAAGAGACTTAAGGGCCGGGACTATTTGTGCGAAAACTACTCGATAGTGGATATTGCCACTTGGCCTTGGATTTCCCGTTATGAGTTTCAGGATATGAACTTAACTGATTATCCGCGACTAAAAGATTGGTATCTGCGGATAGCGGAACGGCCAGCGGTAATAAAGGGGTACGCAGTCCCAGACCCTCTTCCAGTTCCGATGCCAAACTAGCTATTGTTTAAACTAGAAAGTTGCAGAACTGACTAGATAACTGTAGCCAGCTTCACTTTAGTCTGCATAGTTAACGCAAGCTATCATATATGCTATCAATCGCAATATTCCTCATGTTGGCGGCTCCCGGTCTTCTGGCCCCTTGGGCTTGTATCATGCCTATCCAAAACATGTCTTCAGTTGGATCAATCCAGAACCATGTTCCAGCCGCACCAGACCAATAATAGGTTCCTGGGCCTTGACGCGAACCAGCTGCCTTTGGGTTTGAGATTACTGCGAAATCTACGCCGAATCCGATACCTTCGCGTCCAACGCGGTCTGGTCCACCATTGATGTTCAGCTCGTCGCGCAAACTGTTTGTCCGCATAATACGGACAGATTCAGGTGTTAAAATACGTTTCCCGTCGAGCTCGCCCTCGTTAACAAGCATCTGAAGGAATCTAGCGTAGTCATGTGTTGAGGAGACTAAACCCCCGCCACCTGACTCAAGTCGATTGGGATCATCGAAACCAGGGCGATCTGACCGTTGCGGTCTTTGGACTAGGCGATTCCGTTCTGAATCCCAATTGTGAACCTCTGCAAACCTTGCTTTATCTTCGGCCCTTACGTAAAAGGTTGTGTCATCCATTCCTAGCGGTTCAAAAATACGTTGTGCTAAAAAGTCACCGAATTTTAGCCCCGATAATTGCTGAACTATGTAGCCCTGTATATCAACGGCCACGGAGTAATACCATTGTTCGCCTGGTTGGGAAAGTAAGGGAATGGCTGCTACCTTATTTATCAATTGATCGAGATCATTGGATGCTAAGACGGCGTTTTCTCGGAAAGCGTTGTTGACAGGATCTCGTCCTCCCAACCCATAACCAAACCCTGCCGAGTGGTTCAATAATTCGCGCATAGTAGGTTGTCGTTCAACAGGAATGAGTTCAATGTTTCCTTCTTCGTCATAGCTTCTCATTACTTGGAGGTTTTGAAATTCAGGAACGTATTTGCTAATAGGATCGTCGAATTTCCATAAGCCTTCTTCATGAAGGATCATTAACGCGACTCCCGTAACCGGTTTGGTCATTGAATAAATACGAAAAAGGCTGTCTAGAGCCATAGATTTTTGGTCGTCGGTTCTGGCAAGGCCTTCTGCCTCAAACGTCGCTACCTTTCCGTTTTTAACGAGAATCCAGGTCATGCCTGCCACATCTTGATCGGAAACAATCTTGGCCATGGCTGCATCAAGCGTTTCAATGCCGGAGGAGCTAAAGCCGGCTTCTTCAGGATCAAGCTCAGTTGTTGGCCATGTATTGTCCGCTTGTACGCTCGAACTAAAAAGTAATACGCTTGCAAATAGTGCGAGATGACCAGTAATTGTTTTGATGTTGAATATGTTTCGCATAGTTTTTCCCGCGATTACTTATTGACCTACCGACAATTGCAGCAGTAGTTGAGGTTCATGGTAGCGTGGGTCGAAACAGAAAAATAGGTTAATTCTATGCTTCGGTCTTTTTATGTTCTTTGTTGTGGAAAAAAACTCATCTCGAGATTTTCAGAGGAACATCTAGAATTACTAATNCNGACNAANTNTNTNGNNATGATGATTTAATAAATATACTGTATATATATACAGTATATTTATTAAATCATCATGGCCAAAAAGTTTTCCGCAGAAACCAGGTGCCCAGCTACTGCTCCACATAGCAAAAGTACTTTTCCCGTTAATATTCCAATTTTGTATGCGGAGTTGCACTGTATATCCAATTTCACTTTTCTGCGTGGCGCCTCGTTTCCCGAAGAGCTAGTTGAGCGGGCGGATGAACTTGGCTACCAGGCCATTGCTATCACCGATGAGTGTTCCCTGTCAGGGGTAGTAAGGGCCCATACTGTTGCAAAGGAGCGCAGCGTAAGATTGATCATCGGTAGTGAGTTCTTATTAGCTGAAGGTTGTCGACTGGTACTGCTCGCCTCTAACCGTATAGGTTACGGNGAGCTTAGTCATCTAATTAGCTGTGCTCGAATAGATAGCAAAAAAGGGACTTATTTCATTNACCGCCGAATGGTGGAAAAGAATCTCCCAAATGATTGCTTAGTATTGTGGGTTCCGGAACTGCAGCAATCATCGGAGTTAATTGCTAGCCAGGCTGTCTGGTTGAGTCGTCAATTCCCAGGACGATTGTGGATAGGAGTTGAAATGCTGTTGCGGGGGGATGACTGCAGCAGATTACGGAGTTTGCAAAAACTCGGCACGCAATACGATATTCCGCTCTGTGCCGTCGGTNGTGTATACATGCACGATGTGAGCCGGCGTACTCTACAAGATGTTCTCACCGCCATCCGGCTGGCCAAACCTATTAGCGAACTGGGCTTCGATGTCGAGAGCAATGGCCAACGCCATCTGCGTTCGCAGGAGCAGTTAGCTAAATTATTTTCAACGAAGTTGCTAGCAGCCACTGTTGAGATCTCCAGACTTTGTCATTTTTCGCTCGATGAGTTGCGTTATGAATATCCTCGTGAACTGGTGCCANCCGGTTATACACCTCATGGTTGGTTACGGGAGCTCACCGAGTTGGGTATCCGCGAGCGCTGGTCGAAAGGCGCTACTCCAAAAGTGCGTAATATTATCGAGCACGAGTTGGCGCTCATTAAGGAGCTGGGCTACGAGCACTATTTTCTTACTGTGCACGACTTGGTGGTTTTTGCTCGCAGCCAACACATTCTCTGTCAGGGCCGCGGTTCAGCTGCGAACTCCGCCGTGTGTTACTGCCTGGGGATTACCGAGGTGGATCCGGCGAAGGTGGAAGTGTTGTTTGAGCGGTTCATCTCGAAGGAGCGCAATGAGCCACCGGATATCGATGTAGATTTTGAAAATACCCGCCGCGAAGAGGTCATTCAATACATCTATAACAAGTACGGGCGCAGTCGCGCCGCTATCGCAGCGGCAGTGGTTACTTATCGCTNTCGAAGTGCCATACGAGATGTAGGTAAGGTGCTGGGGCTAAATGAAGAAANACTAAATCAGCTGGCCAAGTCGGTCTATTTGNGGGGGACGGATCTAAGAGAACAACTGAGCGGGGCCAATGTGGATTATTCCGACTCGGATATANAGAGGCTAATATTTCTNGCTCAATCACTTATAGGGTTTCCTCGACATTTATCTCAGCACGTGGGCGGCTTTGTTATTAGCCAGGGCCCGCTTACTCATCTAGTGCCAATTGAGAATACCTCAATGGAGAATCGCACTGTGATCCAATGGGAGAAGGATGACCTAGAATCACTGGGCTTATTAAAAATCGANGTTTTGGCTTTAGGCATGCTAACTGCTATACACAAATGNCTGGATCTCATTAATAATTACAGCGCTGAACAGTTGACCGTCCAGGAGATCCCCGCCGAAGATCCGAAGGTCTACGATATGATAGGGGAGGCAGACACGGTGGGTGTGTTTCAGATCGAATCTCGTGCACAGATGAGCATGTTGCCGCGGTTACGACCCAGAAACTATTATGACTTGGTGATCCAGATAGCAATTGTGAGACCTGGCCCTATCCAAGGTGANATGGTACATCCCTATCTTAATCGGCGCAGTGGTAAAGAGGCCATAACCTATCCCAGCGATACGATCAAGGAAGTGCTGGAACGCACCTTAGGGGTGCCCATTTTCCAGGAGCAGGTGATGCAACTGGCTATGGTAGCAGCAGGTTTCAGTGGGGGAGAGGCTGATCAACTGCGACGTGTCATGGCAGCCTGGAAGCGCAGGGGAGGACTGGAACCCTATCATGAAAAGTTGGTACGAGGCATGTTGGAGCGGGGTTACGAACGAGAATTTGCCGAACAATTGTTCCGGCAAATAAAAGGTTTTGGGGATTACGGTTTTCCTGAATCCCACTCTGCCAGCTTTGCTCTGATTGCTTATGTGTCATCTTGGTTGAAGTGTTATCATCCGGCAGCCTTTTGTTGTGCGTTGCTCAACAGTCAACCCATGGGATTCTACCCGCCGGCACAACTGATCCAGGATGCCGAACGTCATGGCGTAAAAGTGCTACCGATAGAATTGAATTCTAGTTTCTACGATTGCACGTTGGAGTTCCCAGAGGGCTATCTAAAACCGAATAAGCACAGCCAGTTAACTCTAGAACCCGAAGTACGCGTTGGGTTTTGCCTAGTCAAAGGCTTGTCAGAATTGGGTGCAAATGCCATTGTCGAGGCTCGCCAGGTTGGCGTATTCATCAACATACAGGATCTCGTGTTTCGCAGTGGTATTAACAAGAAAGACCTAGAATCATTAGCAGCTGCCGATGCTTTGAAAGGATTGAGCGGTGATCGACACCGGGCGTTCTGGCAAGTCAGTGGAGTAGGCAAGGGTAAGTCGGGAAGTAATATTAACTCTTCTAGCTTCTTCGCTGATGAAGAGCTCGTAGACGATGATTTCGGTGTCGATGTCTTTTTGCCGGTTGCCAGTGAAGGACAGAACATAGCCCGCGACTACATATCGACTGGGTTTACTCTGCGCCGGCATCCCGTGGCCCTGTTCCGTAATCACTTGGATAACTATCAGGTATTAACTGCTAGGCAACTAGCCCTTGTTCATAACGAGGCCAACGCTAAGGTCACCGGGTTGGTGACATGCCGTCAACGCCCGATGACAGCAGCAGGAGTTACTTTTTTAACCTTGGAAGACGAGAGTGGTTTTGTCAACGTTGTGGTGTGGCCTAATCTAGGTGAGAAGCTTCGACCCATTGTGCATCAGGCCACGCTGCTTGGTGTGACGGGGCATGTACAAAAAAGTGATGGTGTTATTAATTTCATTGCTCGCGATCTAGTAGACCTCAGCCACTGGCTGGGATCGATGGAGTTGCCATCACGTGACTTTACCTAACTNANGTTATANGAATTATCAGCNNGCAANATCAAGCATTGAATTGTAGAATTAGTTCGTCCCTTTAAAGTCCTGCAAAATGCGAGCTCTGTTCAACCGAAATAACCATGTAGGTACCAGTTCTTATCACCTGTGCGCTCGCGATAAACCCATAGTCGGCTGCCGTTAGCTTCACGTGCTACATAGTAATCACGGCACACATCAGTACCGGACCACCAAAACGTCTCGATGCGTTCCGGTCCACTTATGAGAGTCACGTCTTTACGGTGGTAGAGCTTGCCATTTCTGAGAGCGAGCTGCTTAGGTTCCCGCAATAGCCATAACGGTCGGGGAGTGAGGGCAACCTGTTGAGTATTCTCCTCTTTGTCGTCCCCGCTTCTGTCTTCATTGTGGCTCTTCCTAATAGGCTCGCCATAGTTTATTAGTTGGTTAGCGTACTCTGGACAATGCTCCGACACACTATTGATGTATTTCAGGCAATTGTCGGCCAGNCTTGCCTGTAATTGGTCTGTGAACTGGTTGAGGTTACAGCCATGACGTGATGTTAGTTTATCTTCCGGCNACAGGGGGTCACTGTGGCTAATGAAGGTATTGAATTTTTTTACTCTAAGTTTTATTCCGGTCACAGGTGATGGGATAATCAAGTTGCTGAAGTGAGTGTCTAGCAACATGATCAGGTGCTCCCGTGAACGGCTGGGTTGACGTAGAGCCATATTCACTTCTGTGTTGTCTTGTTTTTCATGCTGTAGGTGAAGTAGTAAATGGCTGATACTCAGGTCTCGGTGCCGCAGAAATTCGCAGAGCTGAGCTACCATCTCATCGACTACTGGCAACAGGTGGTCCAAGCTTTCCAGTCCGAAGGGGAGTTCGTAACTTGTAGAGAAAGCCGGTGGTGGCAGGTAATTACGAATTGGCTCAGGTACCTTGCCCAGTGCCTTATCGAGTAGGTTCACAAAATCGCTACCGAAACGTGTGCGCAGCCCATCTGCCGGTANCCGCCAAATATCTCTCAAGCACCGCACCCCAATGTTATGAAGGCGGTAATTTTGCTCTTTGCTCAGTCGTAATACACTAGTCGGTAACCGACCAAGTGCTGAACGTAGGTTATTTTTCTGGTAAACCAGGGCATTGCGACCTGATCTCGCCAGTAGCAGGCTACCGGTGATGGTAGGGCTAGCGGCATAGAGGAAATAATGCGGTAACCCTCTTTGTTGCAGCAGTGCAGTGAGAAGGGGGGCTAACTTGTTGTGCACTTCTTCCATACCACCAAAGTACTTCAGGCCGCTGCGGATTTCACAGACCAAGGCCATCGAGTGGAAGCTTATCTCAGAACTTACTTGCCGAATCGAAGCCGCCAATTCATTAAGAAGGTTTTCCTGTCTAGGCTTGGATAATTTTTCTAGTTGGGGAAAGTAGAGCGCATACCAGAGGCCATTCCGTTTCTTTTTGTTCTGTAGAAAATTTTTACTTTCGGCTTTCCTGGAGGGTCTCGGGAGCTTGATGACTTGTGCAATACTAGATTTCGATGCGGAGGGCAGAGAGACTTGGTCTGCGTTATCTGGATCTTTCAAGGGTTTACTACTTTAGATTCTTAATTNGCTTTATATAGGTTGACTCGGGTGGTCAAGGAGCGGAAATTGCCACGGGCCTTTATGACGGTAATTTCGGTCTCGAAAGAATCGCTGTTTTCCCTATTACTTTTGACTAAAGAGTCCTTTATTTTTATACGTATTGGAGATAGTGAGTATTTACTATCATGATGCTTAAAGAACACTCCTAAGTTATTCCCTGTCTCCGCTGCCAGTTGCAAGCGACGTAATACCTTGCCTGGCAGCCAATTTTGCCAGGTTAATACCAGTCCAAAATTACTGGTTTGTAGCGCTTTTTCCATGCTCCATAGAGCGTCTCTGCAGGAGGTGTCCCGTTTCACCACCAGTATCTGGTCAGTATCTATGCCTAATTGTATTAAGGCTGGGGCGTATGGTAGATGGGGCGGGGTGATCCATAGGATCCATTTGCCCTGTTCAATGACTGAACGCATGAGAGGAATCAGCAACTGCAGTTCACCTATGCCCCAGCTGGGAGTAATGACCTCGATCAATCCACTTTGAGGCCAGCCGCGGCCGGGAAGAATATCGTCCAGTTGGGGGAAACCGGTGCTTCGACCATGGAAACCCTGATCGGCCATGTTACAACCCCGCCATAAGTTCGAGTTACTACGTAACAGCTTTTCAATCGTGGCTGGATGGTTGCAGCTCTTGTAAGCCGTGGGCTGCGGCGTATTCGATGGGTTTCTAATTATTGTCATTTCGAAAACCGATGATATTAATAACTGTATATATATACAGTATTATAAAGAACAATTTTTCAAAATCAACAACAAATCTACATTAAGTACACATTAACTATCTCCAGTACTGCATTGTTTTTTAGGGAAAATTAACGCTAAAGCTTTGTAAGATGGCGCCGCTAAGGCACTTGTATCTTGAATTAGAGGCGGAGACCAAGATGAAAAAGAAGCCAGATATGGTAACGGTAGTTATCACGTTATTTGTAGTGAGCGTACTGGCCAGCAGTGTTGCGCAAAGCGCCTTGATGTAAGCAAGCTCCCCTAAATATTTCTAATTAAGGAAATCCGCCAAGATTGGGCAGGTTCCGAGGATAACGAAAAAGGAAAGGTTTGCCAGGGATAGGTAGCGTAGTAGTTTAGTGTTCCGCCCTATGCAGCATCGGGGCGGTATATTTTCTTCGCGGTAACCACTGCATTGAGTCGAACATCCCAGTCAGCTATGGGAAGTGAATCAGTTAATTGGCATTCGTGCGCCAAGCCTATGAGCATAGGCCAATTTTGGCGATCGGATATCTTGAAACTGAAGGTGCGATCATAGAATCCCTTGCCCATACCCAGACGGAAGCAATTGACATCGAATGCCACGAGAGGCACGAAAACCAAGTCAAATTCGGCAGGCGAGATAGTTTCCTTGGTAATAGGAGGCTCTTCAATTCCCCACTGGTTCTTACTTAAAACGGTGTATTCATCGAACGGAGCGAAAGAAATGATGTTGGGGTTTTCATCGGTAATCGCCGGCAGG
Source organism: Gammaproteobacteria bacterium (assembly GCA_002712055.1). GTDB lineage: Bacteria > Pseudomonadota > Gammaproteobacteria > Pseudomonadales > Pseudohongiellaceae > UBA9145. The sequence continues at coordinate 17,637 of PARV01000037.1, forward strand.
AAGCAGGATTTGCCTTCCTCAAGTGATTGGTTCAGGAGTGGTCCTGGATCGATTTCGCCGTCCACACTGTGATAGAACGCTATGTGTGAGGCTTCGTGGTAGAAATCCTGCTGGGTTACGAGTTCGCGTAGGGTTTCAGCAGCGCTGACTTGCTGCTTCTTAGTCAGCTGTTTTCTAGCTAACCTGAGTCGCTCACGGAGCTTGCGACGCTCTTCTTCAATCATAATAAAAGTAAGACACAAACCACTGGATAGGTAAGTCAAGTCCCCCGGAACACCGCTATCAAATTTGCCCTGAACCCAAAGGTTCAGGTGGTGGCTCTCGCGGTGCATAAGGCTTTCCGGCTTGCGGACTTGCGCAACAACACCTGTCGAGTTGCCTCCGGTTATTACGATATCGGCTCAAGAACACTTTTGATTGGCAAATGTTCTAGGGAACTCTGCGCATAAGTATATATCGCGATATCTAACGAGAAAAGCTAAGGGGAAATGAAAAAGGGTTTGCGCAGGGTATAAATTGGACAGATTATTCGAGTTGCAGCATTTTATGGTAATTATTTCCTCGGTCACTGGCACAAGTCAGAAACTAATCGCGATAACAGGGCTTCGTATGCTTTTATATTTCCAGCTGGCGGCTAGCAGCTAACGCTAGGTTGATTTTATCTTCGATGTCTTTCACATGTTCTGCAGTCGCGTGACGAGCTTCGTTGATCACGCGGTTCTTTTTAAGCATGTCATGAGTGATATTTAGAGCAGCCATCACTGCGATTTTTTCAGCACCATGGATATTGCCTCGCTCCTTGATCTTGCGCATATTCTCATCCAGATATTTGGCTGATTTCAACAGCGCCTCTTGATCAGCGGGCGGGCAATTCACCTGATATTCTTTGTCTAGGATTTTGACTTGTACGGCGGTACTTTGCTCACTCATAATTTTCTATCCAGCGTTGAACCATAGGTAGTGCTCAAGATGGATCCATTGCCTTTAATCGAACCAGGATCGACTCTAATTTGGCTTTTGCTTCTTTGTTTTTCTCCAGCAATTGCTTGCGTTGGACTTGCAAAGAATTCGCGTCGGCCTTGAGCAATTGATTTTCACGCTTCATCTCAGCGCAAAGATCTATAAGGTTATCGACTTTTTCATTTAGGGATTCGAATCGGTCTTCACTCATTTTGTCTGTATTTTTAGCAGCTTAGCTTTTTTTTAGTGTCTATTTAAATTCCAACTGCCCCAAAGGACTATTGGCACAAGTTTAGGATCTACATTAACAGTTCCGACACTATAGAGCCGCGGTGAAAATGGGTCAATAATGTAATTATAAAAATTGGGGGTTGGTTCCACTTTAAGACACCTATATGCTTGTTCGCTCAATTTCAAGGAGCTTATGAGGCAGCCTGATGTTAATTCACAAACGGGAGATAACTAAGCGCCGTAAAGAACTAATGGCCCGATTGGAGCCCAACAGTATTGCATTGTTGGCTGCTGTCTCGCCAAAGGTCCGTAATAACGACGCTGAGTATCTGTATCGACAAGATAGTGACTTCTATTACCTGACAGGTTTCGCTGAGCAAGACGCCGTGTTGGCTCTGATTCCCGGACGTAAGCAAGGAGAGGTGGTGCTGTTCTGCCAAGAGAAGGACAAACTAAAAGAACTATGGTCCGGAATAATTCTTGGACAAAAAGCTGCCTGCGAAGAGTTGGGTATGGATCTTGCCCATTCTATCCACGACATTGATGAGATACTTCCTGGACTAATGGAAGGGCGCGATCATATTTACTATGCGATAGGCAAAAATGAAAAATTTGATGTTCAGGTGATGGACTGGGTAAAGATGATTCGCAAAAAGTCTAATCTGGACGCCCATGCTCCGGGTGAATTTTTGTTACTCGATAACTTGCTGCATGAATTGAGGTTGATCAAGAGTCCAGCTGAAATCAAGCTCATGAAGCACGCTGCGGAAATCTCAGCCGAGGGGCATAAGCGTGCCATGGCCTGCTGTAAACCCGGAGCGAATGAGTACGAATTGGAAGCAGAATTGCTCTACGCCTTCACGCGCAACGGTAGCCGTGCACCAGCTTACACATCCATAGTGGGGTCAGGCGATAACACTTGCATACTGCACTACGATACCAATACTGCTGAGATCAAAGAGGGAGATTTGGTACTAATCGACGCGGGTTGTGAATATGAATACTACGCCTCCGATATTACCCGAACTTTTCCTGCCAATGGAAAATTTAGTAAGGAGCAGAAGGCCATCTACGAGATTGTCCTTAAGGCTCAGGAAGCGGCGATTAACGCAGTGAGACCGGGGGCCACTTGGGATGCGCCTCACAAAGAATCAGTTAAAGTAATCACACAGGGCTTGGTAAAGCTTGGACTTCTTAAAGGCCGGCCGGCGCAGCTTATCAAAAATGAGGCCTATAAGGATTTCTACATGCACAGGGTAGGTCACTGGTTAGGCATGGACGTTCATGATGTAGGAAATTATAAGATTAACGATAATTGGCGTTCTTTAAAACCGGGCATGGTGACTACGATCGAGCCCGGTATTTATATCTCTCCTGACAATACTAAGGTTGCAAAAAAATGGCGAGGTATAGGCGTGCGCATTGAAGACGATGTACTGGTAACTAAAACTGGACACGAGGTGTTAAGCACGGGCATTCCGAAAACAGTTCAGGAAATTGAATCATTCATGACAAATCCAGTTCACTAAGAATGCGTATTGAAACACCGGAAAAGCATTACGACTTGGTGGTGGTCGGCGGCGGAATGGTGGGTGCCAGTTTCAGCCTTGCGTTGTGCTCAGCAATTGGGAGGAAGAAACTATCTATCTTAGTAGTAGAGCCTGTTCCCCACAGTGCGGCTGATATTCAACAGCCGAGCTTTGATGCCCGCTCCACCGCATTATCTTATGGCTCACGTTGTATTTACAACGACATGGCCTTGTGGCGAGAACTCGCCTACCGAGCGACCCCTATTAAAGAAATCCATGTTTCGGATAAGGGGCGCTTCGGATTAACTCGTCTAAATTATGCTGATCACGAGGTTGAAGCGCTTGGTTATGTCTTGGAAAATCGTCAGATAGGGAAGGTGTTGAATAAGGCGATGGAAGAATCCTCTGTTGTACAACTATTTTCTCCAGCGCGAATCGAACATATAAGTCCATCTGACGGAAAAATGCTGCTGGCAGTTCTGAAAGGAGAGTCAAGGTTTACTGTCGAAACATCGCTGGTAGTTCTGGCGGACGGGGGTAAATCACCAATCTGTGATCAAGTTGGTATTGATCGTTTCGTAGATGACTATCACCAGCATGCGCTCATCGCCAACATTGCTTTTGAAAACTTACATAATAACGTCGCTTATGAACGTTTTACCGATACTGGACCACTGGCGGTGTTGCCGCTCGAGTCATTTGACGGACAGAATCGTGGTTCCCTTGTTTGGACAGTGGCTGCTAATCAGAGTGATGAGTTACAGGCTATGGGAACTTCCACGCTGATGGAACTGCTCATGGACAGGTTTGGGAATCGCCTCGGAAAGATCACTCACATCGGAGAGCGGTTCTGCTATCCACTAGTCCTGTCAGTCGCGAAGGAGCANGTTAGGCCTGGATTGGTATTGNTGGGTAATGTTGCTCATACTTTGCACCCGGTGGCTGGCCAGGGCCTCAATCTGGCTCTACGTGATACTGCAGCTTTGGTTTCCCGGCTCAGTCAAGCCATGGAGGAAGGTGAATCGCTAGGCTCGATGGNNGTTCTTCAGGATTATATGGACCNTCAGGAGAGTGATCAGAAAAAAACTATTACCGTCACAGATCAACTCACACGGCTATTTTCAAATAATCANCGAGGAANGGTACTGGCTAGGAAACTAGGTCTGTTGTCAATAGACCTGGTNCCGTCACTCAAGCGGGGNTTTGCTGAACAAGCGATGGGATTGGGTAGCAAGTAGTATTTGATCTAACTCTTAACNGCTCTGCGAATGCTTTCGATTCGTTTTCGATTCACCCCGAGATCGCTATANCCNACCCGTGATGCNGAGCGTACATGGACTAATCCTGCGGCCTGATCATAGAGAAACTCCACATCATCGACGTAACGGATGAAGCGACTGGTGAATTCGGCATGAAGGTAGGTTCTATCCATACNGACTATGTTGGCCTCGTTTAGCTTCAGGAGCTCTCCTTCGATCTGATCTAGNTTTGCTGCAATGGGCTCTATTTGGTGCGTCTCATCGATGGCGTAACTGGAAACGCAGTTGGGTGATCTCGGACAGGGAGCGAGCTTACCATTCTCGATACCGATGTCCTCTGGCGGCCCGCCAGCGCAGGCTGTGAGAAAGGGTATTAGTNAGAGAACTGATTGTTTCATCTCTTCATTCAACCACTGTCATCCCTAGCCACTCTGCAACCAAAGCTGGTTTTTCTTCACCAGCTATTTCGACTGTAATGTTGTGTTTCAGTAACCACTGGTTGGGCTTCTTTTCCTCAGCGCTAATTAGCTGGAATCGACCTCGAATCTTGCTGTTTACTTTCACCGGGTTTATAAACCGAAGTTTATCAAAACCGTAGTTAATGCCCATCACGCTGTTTTCCAATTTGGTGCTCCCTTCATAACCCATCAAGACCATTAAAGACATGGTAAGAAAACCGTGTGCGATAGTGGTTCCNAAAGGAGTTTGTGCCGCACGGTCCGAATCGACATGGATGTATTGATGATCACCTGTCGCATCGGCGAATTGATTAATGCGTTCTTGNTCAACAAGCAGCCATTCTGAAATTCCTACTTCCTTACCTATATAGTCATTTAGCTGATCAACATTCAGTGTTAGCGCCATCTTGTTCTCCGTCTGTAAACAAAACCTGGGATAAGGTTTGTAATTGATTACACGGGCAGTCTATCAATCGGGCTTGGTTTGAAACAAGGGTCGGTTAGGGAAAAGCAACTGGGGAGCCTATAATGCCCGCCATATGAAAANGACCGCGTCAACGGATTTCGATATTGTCATTGTCGGTGGGGGCATAGTTGGCGCAGCAATGGCGTGCNCACTCAAAAAACTGCCCCTTCGTGTTGCGCTTGTCGACCGTATTCTCCACGACCCGACCAACATTCCATATTTAAAAGAACCGCACAAGTTTGATCCACGCGTCAGCGCACTCACGGCCGCTTCTATTAACCTATTTATTGACCTTGGGGTGTGGGAATTTATCAACGACATGCGTTGTTGCTCTTACCAGAAAATGGAAGTCTGGGATGCTGACGGAACGGGCCAGATTCACTTTTCAGCAGAAAATATCAAACAACCTTCACTTGGAACGATTGTAGAAAATTCAATAATCAACACAGCGCTCTATTCTTCACTGAACAATACTGAAAACGTCGAATTACTGGCACCGGTAGACATAGAAGGCTTATCTATAATTCAACATGGCGATGATTTTCGAGCGGAACTTACTACGAAAAATAAAAAGGTATTAACAACAACACTAGTGATAGCTGCGGATGGAACCAATTCCAGGATTAGAGATATGGCCCAGTTCAAGATNCGAGAGTGGGATTATGAGCATCAGGCGCTCGTAACGACTGTTCGTACCGAGCTGCCTCACGAGCACAGGGCACTGCAGCGATTTATCGATACAGGGCCGCTAGCTTTCCTACCTTTATTACCAGCTGCAGATTCTCAAGATCAACATTATTCCTCTGTNGTTTGGTCTTCGATATTCGATAGGTCTCAACAGATAGTGGAGATGACAGACGAACAGTTCAAGATTGAATTAGCATTAAACATAGAACACAGGCTAGGAAAAATTGAAGCAATCGATCAACGCTTTTCTTTTCCTTTACGTCAACGTCATGCTATCGATTACTTCAGGAGTAATATCGTGCTTATAGGCGATGCCGCGCATACCATCCATCCGCTAGCTGGGCAGGGTGTAAACCTTGGATTGCTAGATGTTGGAACCTTGTCTTGTGAATTGGCTCGGGGGCTCGGTGCTGGGCGTAACCTTGCTGACGCTGTCGTGTTAAATCGNTACCAACGAAAACGCATTGGACACAATCTGGGAATGATGTGTTTGATGGAAGGGTTCAAATATTTGTTTGCCGAACAGGCACTTCCGGCACGCTGGCTCAGAAATATAGGCATGAATGGACTGGATAGTGTCTCGGTAGTAAAGAACCACTTGGCACGCCGNGCCATGGGTCTGGACTGGTAGGAAGTAGTTACCGTTATTTCGCCTATTTCCATTGTGGTATCTCCTGCTTTCCTTGTAGTGAGATCTTATAAACTCCGTGTGATTCGCGGCTGAACTATCTGTATATGTTTTTCTTTAAGATGTTCCGGGAATTTGATTTGNCCAGCTCCTTTGAAANGTCTGGCGTCTTTGTTGGACCCTCTTNTTCCTAGGTAAGCTTTGCCTTCGTTTGCAGTTCTGGGCTGCTNNTGAACCTGGTAGGAATACCTAAGTTGTTGGGAGAAAGTGCGATGCGCAATTTTCCTNCTCTGTAGTTACTATTTATATAAATATATTTCTGAGAAAGTCCTTATGTTTGAGTTGCTTATTAAGATTAATTAAAGTCAGTCGATAATATGCTTGTGCAAACTTTGACCGCTTGAAAAATGGGCTATTGATCAGCAAGGATGGGTATTTGGCCATGGCAAAGGATATGAAATTTCCATTTGATTTGGACATCAGTTCTCTGGATACGGGGAGTATTACCAATATCCTCAATGATATTGAACAGCTTCTGCCATTGATGGAAAGTGAAGGGGATCTTAGCCGACTGCTGAGCGTCAAAGCGTTCTTTGAAAAAGAATTAAAGGTTGCCAGCCGGCTGCACTAATAAATACTAGCCTTCGTTTTTGCCACAAAGTCACGTCTAGTGGCAGAATACTATGTACTCCCTACCGCGCTTGGTTTATTCTGCAACGCCCTGTTGCTTTGGTCAGGGATGTTCTTAATGAACACTAAATTCATAATTAATCAGTAAGNANAAATTTAGACAATTGAAAGGATTATGGCTATGAAATCAGTTCTATCTTTGCTAACAGTGATTTTCCTGTGTAGCTCCGCTTCCGCCCAGNTAAATGTNACCGCGCTAGAACGCGCCATGGCAAATCCGGATCGACCGGCGGCTGATAAAGAAAGGGATGCTAGTCGACAAGCTCCAGCGGTTTTGGNTTTTCTCGGGCTAGAGGAAGGCATGACAATATTAGATATAAGCGCTNCCNCAGGTTGGTACACTGAAGTGTTGTCTTATGCNGCTGGATCCAGCGGCAAGGTTTACATGCAGAATAACCCAGGTGGTCGTAGCGAAGAGGCCGCGGCGGCTAGAGCNGCTAGATTTGCAAATGTAGAACAGCTATCGGCTATTTCAGACCTTCCTGCAAANTCTNTAGATTTTGCNATGACTGCTCTTAATTTCCATGATTGGCACAACATTTGGCGTGGCAACTCAGATCCAGCGACCGCACAAGACATACTTGCCCAGGTAATGGGAGCACTAAAATCAGGCGGTATTTTAGGAGTCATCGACCACGAAGGAACCCCTGGAGCAGATAATGGGACCTTACACAGGATCTCATATGATGAAACTGTAAAAGCTGTTCTGGCTTCCGGGTTTGTACTAGCAGCGTCCAGTGAGATTTTGGATAATGAAGCAGACGATCACACAGTTGGACCTTTCGATCCTAGTCTGGGAAGAAACACTGACCGATTAGTACTTAAGTTCATGAAGTTATAACTGNGGTTTACGCTAGCCGGAAGNTTTTGAATAGCAAATGGGGGCGCTGTGTTGCAGTGCCCCCATTTCTCGCTTAACACAACCCAATATCTAATATCACACATAGTGATGATCTATTTATTTGGTCGAGCAATCATTTACTAATACCTGGTCACAATTTGGATAATAAAGACTCGCCAAATTCTCTCCGCAAAGTATTTGCAGTTTTTCAGTACAGCCGCGTTGCCATTGAAATTGTCTGGAGTACCAGTGCAGCCCTGACAATGGTCATGGCTACTACGACTCTTGTTACCGGCATCTTGCCCGCTGCGATAGCGTCGGTCGGCGGTCTATTTGTGGATGCTGTTTCCTCAATTTTTCAGCAAACCGGTGTTTCTGTNGAACAAGCTCGGTCCGATGTTTTGTTCTATGTATTTNTTGAAGTGGGCCTGGTGATACTCATGACAGGTGCACAACGCGTTAATTCAGTCTGCCAGTCCATAATGCGGGTGCTGTTGGGCAACAAGATTAATGTCATGATTTTGGAGAAAGCCCTGACCCTGGAGCTGGCGCATTTTGAGGACGCTGAGTATTACGACAANCTGACCCGTGCCCGCCGTGAAGCATCGTCCCGGCCACTGAGCTTGGTAATTAAGACCTTTGATCTGATGCGTGACTTGGTCCTGCTTATAACGATAGGAATCTGGTTATTTCAGTTTTCCCCCTANGCAGTTTTGCTGTTGGCTGGAGCGGGTGTTCCGGCGTTCATCGCGGAAGCCAAGTTTTCGGGCGAAGCGTTTCGACTATTTCGGCGCCGATCGGCGGAACGCCGCATGCAGTTCTATCTTGAACTGGTTTTGACGCGTGAAGACGGTGTGAAAGAAGTCAAATTGCTTCAGTTGGGCAAACTGTTTCTTCGGCGTTATGTCGACATTTTCAAGAACATTTATAGGGAAGATAGAAATCTNGTCATCCGTCGTGGGTTCTGGGGCTATATACTTGGGCTACTGGCTAGTGCCGCATTTTATTTCGCGTATGGCTGGGNGGGATTCGCTGCACTTGCCGGAGCTATCACAATCGGCCAGATGACTATGTACATCGCTCAATTTCGCCTGGGACAGACTGCAGTGACAAATAGTCTTTCGGCTATCAATGGCATGTATGAAGATAATCTTTATCTGTCCACTCTTACCGAGTATCTGGAACACGAGGTACCCGAGNAAACTGGTGACCAAACTGAGGGACCGAGCCCTAGAGACGGGATTCGCTTCGAAAATGTAAGTTTCTATTATCCCGGCAGTGCTGCACCNGCGTTGAACAGTGTCTCGCTGCACATCAAACCGGGTGAAAGCCTCGCTATCGTTGGAGAAAACGGCAGTGGAAAGACCACACTAATTAAGCTCTTGACCCGGTTGTATACGCCGACTGAAGGACAAATCTTTTTGGAAGGCTTGGAACTAAACGAGTGGGACATTGATGCGCTTCGTCAAAAGATCGGTGTTATTTTCCAGGACTTTGCACGGTATCAACTCATCGTTGGTGAGAATATTGGTATAGGAGATGTTGAAGCGATTGGAGAAGAGGCCCGTGTNGAAGAAGCTGCAAGAAAAGGAATGGCTGATGTTTTTGTGAAAGATTTGCCAAAGTCCTACAACACACAGCTNGGTACATGGTTTAAAGATGGCAAGGAATTGTCTGGTGGTCAGTGGCAGAAGNTCGCCTTGTCCCGGGCTTTCATGCGAAGCAAGGCTGACATACTGATTCTTGACGAGCCCACTGCGGCCATCGATGCTCGNGCAGAAGCGGAAATATTTGCTCATTTCCGTGATCTTACTGCAAATAAGATTTCGATTATTATTTCTCACCGGTTTTCAACAGTNAGGATGGCAGACCACATTATCGTGTTGGAAAAAGCCAAAGTACTTGAAGAAGGCAGTCACCAAGAGCTGTTGGAGGCTGATGGCCAGTATGCCACCCTGTTCAATTTGCAGGCTAAGGGCTACCAATAACCACGGCGTGAGTTTCTCAGCCTTATAAAAAGGCAAAGCAGTATACAACTTCGGTCGAGTTGTCTAGAGTAAACAACTAATGGATAAGCAGTCTCTCAACACCCGCGAAGAGTTGCCTGACAGGGAACCGCAAAANGGCAACCAACACCAATCGACTCTGAAAAAGATCTTTCGCGCTCGCATGCGGTTGATTGTTTGCTTCTGGACGCTCCCGGTCTATGTACTAGCAGTTTGGGTTTTGCTGAACAATCAGCGTGGCATAGAAGTATTCATGTATATCTACATGGCTGTGTGGGCCGGATTCGCGGTCGATATGGCACGTCGTCGCTGTCCTGCTTGCGGTCAACAATATTTCGTCAAGAATATCCTGTTAAATATAGTAACGCGCTGCTGCGTGGCTTGCGGTCTCGAAGAGAAGGCTTATGATTCTTCCGAAACCGAGCTAAATTAAGCTGGGNGGGCNGAGAGTAGTNCTGGCAGTAATTTTTCCACTANTTTTGGTAGCTGGNCGTCAGCTGGTCTAATTTTGCGTATTACCACTACTCGACGTAGAGCAGGTAGCTCAAGNCACTTAAAGTGGCTGTAGTTGGTGCNCAGATTNCANATATNGATTAAATAATAGCNNAATATATCAATANGATAGGGATAATTATGTCCTAAAGNCCTAAAATTAGCGGAAAANTGCCNTGAAATACCGCAAATTTAACGTTCAGAACTATTGAATGATGGACTTAATCTCGGATAGGACTTAGACTTCCGCTTCTGGAATTGCGCCACAGTGGCGTTTTCACGTGGCTTGTGTGTCACGTGATTTATGAAATATAAAAAAAGAATTAGTTAAATATCGAGGGATAATTATGCGTAGACCCTTTCCTAGCAAACCCAAAGCTTTGGCGCTCGCGATTATGCTTGCGGGTACATCCTTGCCTTTGGCTGCTCAACAAGATGATGAAGATACTGATATTGAGGAAGTTATAGTAACCGGGTCATTTATCCGAGGAACTCCTCTTGATGCTCCATCGCCTGTTCAAGTGGTCGATCGAGACAGTATTGAAGCACAAGGTGCGGCGATAATTTGGGACGTAATCAAAAACCTGGAGATCAACTCTGGCTCGATAACCAATCCAATGGTGGCAGGAGAGAATCCTGGTGAGTACAGTCAGGTCGAAGGTACCGCCAACGTCAACCTGAGGAACTTAGGTGAAAACTCGACGCTGACACTTATCAATGGTAAGCGGATGGCGCCAGCAGGCTCCACTACCCGAACTGGTGGTGAGTTTGTTGACCTAAACTCGATTCCCTTGGTCATGACAGAGCGAATCGAAATTCTAACCGACGGTGGATCGGCACTATACGGTGCAGATGCAGTTGCCGGTGTGGTCAACATTATAATGCGTACCGAGTTTGAGGGTATCGAGATTTATGGTGATATCCAGGGTCTTGATCAATCTAATGGACGCAACCTCAATGACGCCACTATTAGTGCTATCTGGGGATGGTCCAGCGACGATGGTGATACTAACTTCGTAATTTCAGGCGAGCGCTTCGAACGTGACCCGGTCCCCATAACTATGGGTAATTTTTACGATGAGAATTCAGAATTTCTGGGGACCGTCGGTTCAGCAGGTTCTTTGATATCGTCTGCAGCGTTTGGCGCTCAGATTAGTCCGGGCTGGATTAATACCGACGTGATGGAACAGAATGTAAGAGAAGGCGGTCTCGGCACTAGGGTCTTTACGGATCCGGGTTGTTACACCTACGAGACGCACGATGGGTCGCCAATGGTTTTCAGCTCCAAGCGCGCAACACGTGGTGAGCGAGGTGGCACCTGTCGTGAAGACACTACGGACTATATGTATATTTCTGCCGAGGCCGAAAGAAACAGTTTCGCGGCTTCCTTCAATCACACATTCGAGGATGGGACTGAGTTTTATGCGTTCTCTCACTACTCGGATATGACTACTGTTCGTAGTGATGATGGTTACAACGCCACTCGGGGCCCAACGGTTTTCCTGGCGCAGCCTGGAGCCTATGCCCGTAATCCGTGGTACGGCTTTAATGCCATTGGTCAGACTTTGGAGCTAGGCTATTTTGCTCCGTATGTTGGATTGCCTCGCCCTACTGCAGCCGATATTCCTAATGCACCGGTTGCTGGGGTAAACGGTGGACCGAACGTCGCCCTGTGGACCAGCGTACGTGATGGCTTGCCACGAAAAGGCGCTAGTAACAATGAGACCTGGACTAATTCGTCCAGTATTCAGGCAGGACTCCGAGGTGATTTTGAATTCGGTGACCGCACATTGGAATACGATGTGAGTTATTCCTTCAGTCAATCCTCCCTGGAAGCGAGCTACTTGAGCTATGCCAGAGATCGTGCCGAGATGGCTGCCAATGGTTTGGGTGGTCCTAACTGTGTTCCAAA
>PARV01000006.1 GCA_002712055.1 Gammaproteobacteria bacterium
TATTAAGAAAGAATTCCGTCTCTTCTTCTAACTGTAATCCTGATTGATCTTCGGTGCGATCATAGTCTGCCGCAAACCGAATGCGACTAAAGAATCCATCTCCATCCCAACGCCAAGTGTGCCCGACTGTAGCAACTATGTGTTTGAAATCGACTCGATTTATAAAACCCAAATCTGCCCTGAAATCGTCTCCCCAGTCATAGTAACCAAGCCGCCAGTCCCATCGACGGTCGTTATGCTGATACTCAATTACATGGCTGTGATCGCTAATGCTGGATTCTTGCGAGTACTGATCTTGAATCATCAAGGGATAGTCAGAACTGGAATACATGCTCTGTATTGAAATGGTGTCGGAGTCAGTGGGTCGCAAAGAAGCATCAATGCTAACCACGGTATTGTTATAACCAGAACCGCGTCGATCAGTAACCAGCGCACCGATTGTTGAGTTCTCAAAAAGGTCCATGCGGTAGCGACCGATGGCAACTTTACTTTTCATGTCTTTAATGGATGCAATGCGAGAACTTAAACTCTTCGGAATAATAAAGCTTGTGGTTTCATCGTTTGCAGCCACCACGCCATAGGTATGATCTCCGGTTTTACCGGTCAGTTTTAATCCGTACTCTGGTGATGCGATATTTCTTGTATGTACCAGGTTTTCATAAGTGTCAAAGTAGTCTGCCCCATCTAGGAAAAAAGTTCGGCGCTCGGGAAAAAATAAACTAAAGGTGTTATTAACATCCAGTCTTGTACTATCTGCCTCTACTTGAGAAAAATCTGGATTGATTGTTGCGTTTAAATAAATGTCCTGAGTTATACCCCAACGTACATCTAGACTTCCTTCCGGATCAAAGTCCTCTCTTTCCCAATCATCTATAATTGGGTCGCGGTTCTCGATGGATAATGCCGTTACGGTTGGGATGATTTCTAAATTGCGGGTAGGCTCAAGATCATCAAACCCTTGCATCTTGCTAATTTGACATAGATAGCAGGATACATCACGGTCCATTTCCTGACTGCTGATCATGGTTACGCGATCACGAGGATATTGTCTTAAAATCTCTACTCCCCAGGTTTGAATCGAATCCGTTTCTGCAAACCGAAGCTGCTTCAAGGGGATGGAGACTTCAACGGTATAACCATTCTCGGTAATCTGACCAACGCTATCCCAAATCCCATTCCAGGATTCATCTTCTCTCTGGTTAACGTCATCGTGGATAGAGTCCATTTGTACGCCCAATGGATTAACATAAAATCCAAACGCGCGACGTTCATCGTTAAAAGTATCCAGTGTGATGCCAATCCAATCGCCATTCCAACCGGTATCGCGGTCTTGGTAAAACCCGCGGATTTGATTTGGTTCAGGATCTTCAGCGATATAAGCGATATAGAGAGCTTCACCGTTTTCCATGAGCAGCGCTTCCGCAAACACCTGCGCTTCTAGGTTGTCTCCGGGTTCGACTTCGATATTGACAGGAATACGCGTAGCTTCCTTCCACTCGTTAGCTTCCACAACCCCATCGATTGTTGGGGGATTAGTGATGCGGGGGATGTTAAAGTCAGGCGCTGTTTGCGCAGCGGCTAGCCTTGACATTATTATCAGAAATGCGCCGACACACAAAGAAATAAGGGACGGGGTATAACTCTCTGCAGACACGCGTTGCTCCGCTGTTAAAATCTCAGGTATATGTCTTGATTTCGCGTGAATACATAAGTTGCAGTTTAATCGACAATCGCATAGAAGTGTTTGGCAATTTGTAACTGAATGTTTAACGCAAAAAACAGGAAGTGTTACCGCTTCCTGTTTTTGTCGTATTGCTTACAAATTAGCAGCAGCTTCCAAAATGCCATCAAAATTTGGTCGTGCTCGAAAGCCTTCCTCAGCAAACTTAGCTTGAATTACGCCATTGAGGTCTAAAAGAAAGATGCCGGGATGGGGTACGCCGTAGGCACGTGAGTCCGGGTCATAATCTTCATTCAAAATACCGAGCGCATTAACGTAGGTGATGCCTTCGTCATGGAGAAGAGGGAATTCAATACCCTGGTTTTCTTCTATTATCTTTAATGTATCGACAGAGTCGTAAGTCATCGTTGCAATGTTGATACCCATTCCTCTGAATTGCCCGCTAATTTCTATCAGCTGCACGAGCTGAGCTTTGCAAAAGGGTCACCAGTCAAAGGATCGGCTCAGCATAAAGAGTAGCCCTTTCTCTCCTTTTAAATCGTCAAAAGTGTGCACAGTTCCATTTTGATCTTCAGCAGCAATTTCCGGGATAGCTGTTCCCACGGGAAAGTTCGGAGCCCAAACATACTCCTGTGCGATCGCTATCTGAAAAGTACACGACAGGATAAGGGCAAGCAAAGGTTTGTTGATTAACACGAAATGCCATGGAAGGGGGTTAGACATTATTTTTTTCTCCATTTATTCCTGAGAGGCAGAAATAGCACGTCTTGAGCCTTATCATACCCCGCAAACTGGGAATTTATCACAGCAAATACAAAGTAATGATGGTTCTAGTCGATGTTTGCCAAGAATCGTTCACTGCGAGGTAAGTATTTATTTGCACTGTCGAGGGAAAATACAACAGCATTGGACCGACCGATAATTTCACCGCGTGGCACAAAGCTGTAGACTCGGCTATCAGCGCTGTTATCCCGATTGTCACCTAGCACGAAATACTGACCTTCTGGCACGACCGTCGGTCCATAGCTCCGACTGGAAAGATTGTACAAACTCCGGGATAGCCTAGCACGGTGTGCCTTGTCAGGAAGTTCTTCTCGGATAGTGACAACGCCTCCTTCACGTGACAACACCTCATAATTTGCTGTCTGTCCGTTAATTACCAGAGCGTTGTTATGCATGTAGACCTCATCGCTGGGTATGCCCACAATTCTTTTCACGAGGCGCTTATTTGCACGTTTTGAGTCGATAATTACTATATCCCCCCTCTTTGGATCGGAAATCTCGGCCAGAGAAATTTCAGTCCAGGGAATCTTTATATCGTAAGCTAGCTTGTTTACCCACACCTTATCACCATCCAGTAGAGTGGGGAGCATCGAGGCTCCGGAAATAGAGCTAAGATCAGCGATAGCGCTCTTGAAAAATACGATGCAAAACAACAATCCGAAAAATTGCCTATTCTCTTTCCAGAACATTCTCATGTAACCTCGCATTCGGTCCGGCAACGTGGTGAATTTGGGTGGATCAAATTGGTTAGGTTCAGACATAGTTTTGCGTAACTTCAAAAATCTCTTGCGGCACAACTTATCGAGCTGATTGAGCCATGTCAAACTCAAAGGGCTCCATTTGAAGCTTATTTTATCTAGCCTAGCTTGAAGGAAACAAAATTTTCCTGCCCAGCTGCGTACTTATATTAGCTAGCGCCGACTCACAACTACATTGCTGTCTTAAGGGTTGCATGGAAAAAATCCCGTTACCGCCTAAAACGATAACGGGACCTTCTACGTATGGGAGCTAGAGAATGCCATTAAGTATGACTATTCCCCTCCAGCTATTCGGCTCATGTCGACAGTTTCACTGCCAGCATTAGATACAATAACCGGAGGCTCCCTTAATAGATTGACTATTGATGGGATCACCTCCTTTGAAAATCAGGGTAGCTAGGGCTGCTAGAAGATTCCCCCTGTTAGAATCACTAACAAAAGTCCGCAGATTTTATATAACACATCAACAGTTGAGTAAAGTCGAGATCGATAACCTTTTGCGTTAGTTTATCGATCGCGTGGATATTGATTCTGATTCTGGGGACTCAGGCTACAATTACTGCAGGGTTGTGATTCCAGAAAATGATCAGCTGAGGTTGCAAAAAAGTTTGAAGCACCCATTAACTAAAATGATAGAAAAAATTTCAGAGAGAAATAGAGCACTAATCCGACCAAGCCCATATAGGCAATAAATTTAATTGGATTTTCAAGAAAGGTATGCCATATGGTTTTCATTTCTCCTCGTTGTCTTCCCAATTCGTATTCTTCTTTGATCCTCACGGCACGCTCTGCCTGATATTTATCCAACAAGTCTCGAGCCATATCATGTTGGTCATCATTTTTCAGCCAGATAGCGGGCAAAGAAACCCCCCAGTTACCAGCAAAGGTTTCAAAATATTCAATCTTGTTATCTTCTAGTAATTCTCGGACCTCTTGTGCTTCGTCGTCGAGAACATTGCGCATCTTGAATAACAACTTGGACATTGACGAATATTTCTTCTCTCAGCTTGCTTTTACCGTGATTTTCAGCATGCTACCTTAGAGCAGGCCGCTAATTTGATCAAGGCGTTGAAATTCTATATCTATAGTAGAACTGAATGCATGGTGGTGTTTAATTAAACCAAAGGATACGAATAATGAACAATATGGCTGTATTCAGATCTGGGTGCAATTTCCTCTTGACCTTCATAGTATTGATGCTTAGCAATAATGTTTCAGCAGATACTTCGGTCTGGGAAGTAAAATTCGATTCGAACACAGTTTACCTAGGAGGCACTGTTCACTTGTTACGTCCGAGTGATTATCCGTTGCCTGAGGAGTACGAACAGGCCTATCAGGCGTCTTCAAAAATTTATTTAGAAACAGATCTTAGTTCTATGAATGAATTATCAGTGCAGACAAAGATGCTAGAGCAATTGACCTATCAGAATGCACGCAGTTTGAAAACTGTGCTTAATGAGGAAGCTTACACAGCTTTGTCTGACTATATGGTTGAGATTGGGATGCCGCTCATGATGATGGAAAATTTCAAGCCCGGCATGGTGATCAGCACTTTACAGGTAATGGAGTTCCAGCGTAATGGGTTCACGCCACAGGGAGTAGATGTCTATTTCAATAATCGTGCAATTGAAGACGCGAAGACACTAGGGCAACTCGAGTCGATCCAAGAACAAATAGGCTTTTTAGCCTCAATGGGGGAAGGCAATGAAAGTGAATTTATCCTGCTGTCAATTCGTGACTTGGAGGAAACCACCGAGATTATGAATGACATGATCGCAGCTTGGCGGACAGGCAACAACGATCAATTGGCAGCGATGTTTGTCACTGAAATGCAAAATGAGGCTCCTGATCTTTACGATACCTTGCTTCGTCAGAGAAACCTGAATTGGTTTCCACAGATTGAACAAATGCTTAGTGATAGTGTCACGGAATTTGTTCTGGTAGGGGCGGCACATCTAGTGGGGCCCGATGGCCTTCTTCGGTTGCTCAGTCGAAAGGGATATCAAGTAAGACAGCTCTAGCCCTCAGTGTGTTCGCTTTATCAGAGGAAAAAGGAGATAAGATTATCTCTCTATTTTAGTTAAAAGCTTATGAACTAGTTTTGTGACTTAAAACGATCTGTCTTGGGCCACTGGAAGAAGTTTGACCGCTAACTCCGGAAGGAATGTGCTGAACTTTACCGCCTGCCTTTAAGAAGGCTTCTATATGGTTTGCCAAGTCTTCGCGACTGCTTATGACGCTTTCTTTTTTTGTCCTATTAGCCATAACTACCGTTTCTCTTAGTCGTAAAAAAGGCAGAAAGTATACATGAATCCGGCACTTTCGGCTAATCGGGGATAGCAGAGAGTTTGAATATAGCGGCCCTGTAAAATTGCTTTTCAAGGTTGCGGGCTAGAAGTAAAAAGGTAAGCTTGGAAATTTGTTATTAGCTTGCCAGATTTTCTATATGGGCATGNCTAATTAATGTTGATATCTTTTAGAATCCGTTATCGCTAACAAAGCAGTCATGATAGATATGGCAAATACAAATAAGTCAGAGCAAGCTATCGAAACCAATAAGGTTGTCAGCTTCCATTATCGGTTAGCTGAAGTTGACAGAGAAGGGTCCCATGGGGAGTGGACAGAACAATCCCANGGGGGAGAGCCTTTGTATTATTTACATGGATATCACAATGTTATAGTCGGCTTGGAAAAAGCNCTTGAAGGTAAAAAAGTTGGGGACAAAATAGAGATAACATTGTCGCCGGATCANGCNTATGGTCCTAGAAATCCCGAAGGGGTGCGTCGTATCCCAGCGAAGCATTTGCGTTATTCGCATGGTCAAAAAAAAGCTCANCCAGGAATGTTGGCCGCGGTGGAAACCAATCAGGGAATCCGCCCGGTGGTGGTGTTAAAAGCTGGCAAGTTCAATCTAGATGTTGATTTTAATCATCCGTTTGCGGGCAAAATACTATTTTACGAAGTAGAAGTGATTTCTATTCGTGAAGCTACAGAGGAAGAAATTCTTCACGGTCATGTCCATGGTCACAGCGACCCTCAACTCAGGNGTAGGGAACCTTTGAAATAATAAGGAAAATGGTTCCCATGTGTTTACGCGGTGGTACGACTCAATAAATAATAGTGTCCTAACTAGATCTAGGAGAAGGGAAAAGAAAGCTTCACTAAGCTTTCTGTTGTGTTATTGTTAAATGAGAGTTGNTTATTCTAGAAATTCAGGCCTTATAGGTAATTGTACTAGCTGATGGCCAAGAAATTCAGAGGAAGTTATAAGAGCAGCGTGAACGCATAGAAAAGAGAGAAGACNATGAATCCAGAAGACAATGGTCGACGAAAAGTTCTAAAAGGCGCGTTAGGCACCAGTGTATTGGCTGCAGGCGCAGCAACCGCACCCACCCTATTTTTTCCAGCTCTAGCACAGGGCGAGCGATTAGTCCCTTTCATTGATGAGCAGTCCGAGGCTTTCCAATGGAATCCAATTCAGCCGAATACCACCCATTGGCAGGATACTAGACAAATTNACAGCTATTTCACCGACAATGATGAATTTTACTTAGTTCAGCACTATGGTCAGCCTGAAGTAGACAACNACTCATGGCGGTTAAAAGTGACGGGTATGGTTGATAACGAGCTCGAATTTTCTTTAGACGAGCTCATGAAAAAATATGTTGTTGAGCAGCAGGTAGGTTTCGAATGCGGTGGTAACGGTCAGCGTTTATTACAAGGTCTCATTGGAAATGCCAACTGGCGCGGCGCCTCACTCGCTAATATCTTGGTGGAAGCTGGTATCCAAGAAGGAGCTAAGGAAGTCGTATTTTTCGGAGCGGATACTGCCACTGAAGAAATTCGAGGTCGTGAGGTGGAAAAAGCCTTTGCGCGCAGCCTTTCCATCGAAGATGCTATGCGTCCGGAAAATATGCTGGCGTTCGAGATGAATGGCGAACCGCTACCTCATTTCCATGGCAAACCCGTCCGACTTTTGGTACCTGGTTGGTACGGAGTTTCGAATGTCAAATGGCTTACCCAGATACATGTTCAAAACACACGATATATGGGTAGATTCATGGGNCGTGATTATGTAACTCTCAAAAGAACCAACGTTGGTGGGACAGATCGATGGGTTGAAAACTCGGTCACTACTATGAATTTGAAATCGTCAATAGTCCGGGTCGTGGAATCCGGTGGGCAATATACAATTCAGGGGTTCGTATTGAATGATGGCACTCCCCTTGAAAGTGTTGAAGTGAGAATTGACGATGGCCCCTGGGAAACCGCCGAAATGTATCGTCGCAATACGAAGTATTCATGGAAGCTATTCAGTTATAACTGGCAGGATCCCAGTCTGGGAGAACATACTATTATTTCACGGGTAACTGACATTAATGGAAATGTGCAAGCAACCTCAGACGAGTTGCCAGAGAAGGTCAGTTTTTGGGAAGACTTTGCCCAATTCCCTAGAAGGGTAAGTATCTAGGAACCTAGCATTGCCAGGGCCTTTCACTTACGGCGTGTGAAGGGCCCTTGATAGTCTTAGCCTTCGTCCAGAAGTTCTTCCAAATTTTTTCCTCTAGGCAGATTTATCCTTATTCGACAGCGAGTAAAGTTAGGTAATTGGCAAAATCGATGACTACATNCTTGGTATTAACGGTAATAGGCAAGGACAANCCAGGACTAGTTGAATCCTTGTCGCAAGTCATTGTCGAAAATTCGGGAAACTGGTTAGAGAGCAGTATGTGCCAACTTGCAGGGAAGTTTGCTGGTATTTTACGTGTTAGTGTCAATGACAAGGATACAGAATCGCTTATAGATGGGCTCAACGGTTTGTCCAAGCAGTTGAAGGTTGTCATCGAGCGAGTCGATACGAAAGCTAGTGATGAAATTCCAAGCACTGTGAAGTTGAACTTAGTGGGCAATGACAGACCGGGGATTATCCGGGAAATATCTCATGGATTGAGCAAGATGGCGGTTAATGTGGCCCAATTGACCACAGAATGTATTCCGGCGCCTATGGCGGGTGATACACTTTTCAAGGCCGAAGCACAGCTGCAGGTGCCGCAGGAGCTTAACCTTGAAAGGTTAAAACGTGAACTGGAACAGCTCGCGGATGATCTGATTGTCGAGATTCAGCTGGATTGAAGAGGATTGTGAAGGTTGACCTTAATACGGTTGATTATTCGATTTTTTTGGTGCAANAGATCAATTACGTAGGCTTATGATTGGCCAGCCTTTCTCCTTAGAGGCCTGCGAAAGCTTTTCATCCGGATCAACTGCCACAGCTTCTGCAACTTTCTCCAGAAGCGGCATGTCATTAATCGAATCGCTGTAAAAAATACTATTATTAAGTGCTATATTTTTGTTCAAGCTGAGCCATTGCTCCAGTTTCTCTAACTTGCCTTCCTTGTAACAGGGTGTACCAGTTATATTTCCTGTGAACCGATCATTTATAACTTCAAGATCAGTTGCAAGGAGTTTATCTACCTTGAATTGCTCGGCAATAGGGTTGGTAATAAAGGAATTTGTGGCAGTAATGATGACACAGCAATCGCCAGCGTTTCGGTGTCGGTTCACCAGTTGTTTGCCCTCTTCTAGAATCATTGGNAGGACTTCTTCTTCCACAAACTCAGCGCGCAAGCNCTCGCGTTGGAGTTTGCTGTAATCGGAAATAGGGGATAGGGTAAATTGTACATAAGCGTGAATATCTAGAACGCCCTCGAGATAATGTTTATAGAACTCATTGTTTTGTGTCCGATGAGAATCCTCGTCAACTAGGCGTTTTCTAATTAGAAATTCTCCCCAGGCATTATCGCTATCTCCAGCCAGNAGAGTGTTGTCGAGATCAAATAATGCGAGGCGTGTTAGCATCTGATACGGATTGCCCAAATTCCACATTATACCCATTGTCGATCTTGCATCGCATGTAAATCGTTCGCTTCTGGACTGCTTTTTAGTGTCAGGAATATTGTTAAATCACTGAAAAATATAAGGAAAGGTTGGNGTAATTAGTGCATCGGGATTGATGGGCCAAGACGCGATGTGAAACAATAGTCGTTTATATNTGTCTAAGGGCTGATGAATATGATCGACTCGGACGGCTTCCGGTCCAACATTGGGATAGTTATTTGCAATCGAGTTGGCCAATTGCTTTGGGCCAAGCGAGCGGGGGAAAGCGGATGGCAGTTTCCTCAAGGAGGGATTAAGAAAAGGGAAACATTGGAACAGGCTCTCTACCGTGAGCTCAATGAAGAAGTNGGGTTAGCAGCAGAAGATGTAAGAATCCTGNATCAAACTGATGATTGGTTGCACTATCGGCTACCTAAGAATTTNATTCGCCANCATAAAAACCCGCTTTGTATTGGACAGAAGCAAAAATGGTTTTTGTTAAGCCTAGAAAGTAACGACAGCAAAGTGAGACTGACAAAATCTGGGCAACCAGAGTTCGATGAATGGCGTTGGGTAAGTTATTGGTATCCGCTTCATCAAGTCATTGAATTCAAGCGAGATGTCTACAGAAAAGCGCTTAAGGAGTTAATNGCTCCTCTTAATAACTATTTAGAGCGACAATAATAACAATATCTTGGAATTAAGGTCAGCATATCGACTGCTTAAGAAAAGCTGTAGTCAGAAGGACGCTCTTGACCGGAAGCAAANTGCTTTAGCCATGATTGCCAGACTTAATGTGGGAGACNACCGGGAATTGGCATGCTGGAAAAACTTCGTAAGATAGTTCAGAAAGTTAATGCTGCTGAGGATTTACAGTCGGCGCTTCGTATCATCGTGCATCGTGTGCGAGAAACACTAGAGGCTCAGGTTTGTTCGGTCTACTTGCTAGATAAAGACATNAATAGTCATGTATTGATGGCATCTGAAGGGCTCAATGAGACGGCGGTCGGACATGTTAGCCTTCCAGTTGGAGAGGGGCTGGTAGGCCTCGTCGCCAAGCATGCGGAGCCGATCAATTTGCAAGATGCTTCCTTGCATCCGAGCTATCACTACCTTCAGGAAACGGGTGAGGAAAACTTCAACTCCTTCCTTGGTGTTCCTATAATTCATCACCGGTCCGTACTAGGCGTTCTTGTTGTTCAAAATGACAAGAGGCACCGATTTGATGAAGGCGAAGAAGCTTTTCTGATTACTTTGTCGGCACAATTAGCCGGCGTAATTGCCCATGCGGAGGCAACTGGTGCCATCGAAGGCATCAGTCCATCCGGGCACAAGACATCCGATACAGTTTTCCCTGGAGTTTCGGCTTCATCCGGTGTCGCTATTGGCCATGCNGTGGTGTTATTCCCTCTGGCTGACTTGAGTCAGATTCCGAATCGACAGGCATCGNATATTGAGAGTGAGGTNGAGTTTTTTAACNNCTGTTTGAATGCTGTACGGAAGGACATACGTGACCTACACGGTAAAATAGCNGGCCATGTGGCAGAAGGAGAGCGCCAACTTTTCGATGTTTATTTACATATGCTGGATGATGATGCACTCGGAAATGAAGTTGTCGAGCGAATAAAACAAGGCAACTGGGCACAGGGTGCTCTGGCTTATGTTGCCCATGAACACGTACGTAATTTTGAGATAATGGAAGATGAGTATTTGAGTGAGAGAGCCGTTGATATCAAAGATTTATGCAGCAGAGTTTTGTTTTACTTACAGGAAAAAGAACCCGTTATTACAGATTACAGCACCGACACTATACTAGTTAGTGAAGAGCTGACACCTGCTATGCTGGCAGAAGTTCCAAAAGACAAACTGAAAGGAATGATTTCTATAAAGGGATCAGGCAACTCCCATGTGGCAATCCTTGCTCGAACCATGGGAATTCCAACCATAATGGGTGCAGTAGATCTACCCTATAATAAGCTCGATGGCAGAGAAATTATCGTGGATGGTTACAAGGGTGAAGTCATTAGTAATCCGTCTGATCAACTGCGTAAGCGGTATTTAAATACGATCAAAGAACAGGACTTGTTGATCGCGGAGCTTGANGAATTGAAAGATTTGCCCTGTGTTACAGCGGACAATCATCGTGTAAATCTTTGGATTAATACTGGGCTTATCTCTGACGTAATTCACTCACTGGATCAGGGAGCGGAAGGCATTGGTCTTTTCAGGACAGAAGAACCTTTTCTATTGCACGAGCGTTTTCCCAGCGAGCAGGAGCAATCAGATATCTACCGCGAACAGCTGAGGGCGTTTGCACCGAAACCCGTCACTATGCGTACGCTGGATGTTGGCGGCGATAAGGCGTTACCTTATTTCCCTATTGAAGAGGCAAATCCGTCTCTAGGTTGGCGCGGNATTCGCGTAACTCTCGATCATCCAGAGATATTCATGGCGCAAATTCGGGCCATGTTGCGAGCTAGTATTGGGTTTGAGAATCTTCAAATTATGTTGCCGATGGTGAGTAACGTAGGTGAAGTCAATTCGGCCATGCAACTTTTAAAGAAAGCACACAATGAGCTTATCCTAGAAGGGCTCGAAGTCAAATTCCCGCCTATTGGAGTCATGATCGAGTTACCTGCTGCCGTATATCAAACACGTGCACTCGCGAAGTTAGTTGACTTCATATCAGTGGGAAGCAATGATTTAACTCAGTATCTGCTGGGAGTGGATAGGAATAATCCACGAGTTGCCGACTTGTACAGTGCATTCCATCCGGCGGTTCTAAATGCTCTACAACACGTTGTCTCTGAAGCTCAAAAAGAGAAAAAGTCGGTTAGTATTTGTGGCGAAATGGCAGGAGATCCAGGAGCGGCAGTACTTTTAATGGCAATGGGTTTCGATATTCTATCGATGAACGCCGCGACATTATTAAAGGTGAAATCGGTAATTCGNAGCGTGAGTCTCGGCGCAGCACATGACTTACTCGAGCAAGTAATGCAGATGGATGATGCCCAAATGATTCGCAGTGCCGTGGACATGACACTATATGATTCGGGTGTTGATAGGCTACTTCGATCATCAAGAACTAACTAGTATCTTTAACTGTTCTACTAGTTAATAATTGGCTAGGTAGCTGAGGCGCTTTTTGAATATATGCTAACCGACCCGGGATCACTTCGTGGGCATAGCGCGTAATTCGAAAAAGTTACGAGCCTGTGGGCTTGCCTGAAGAATCGTAGTTTTGTTCACAGAAGCGGACATTTCCCATTTCATTTCGAATAACAGCNNTAGAACATCGAGTGCCATAGCGCTGTTCCTGGTCAACTATAAAGGTTGATGACAATTGTCGTTCGAGTTTGAAGGTTACTGGTTTGCTGGACAGTTCCTGGTCAGTCGCTACTTCTTTATCCGCCATCATTCGGATCAACAGGTCTGTATCCAACTTATGGTCTGGATCAAGCAATGATTTTAATTTTTTTTCCCCGCGTTCCACTCTTGGCTGGTTGTCATTTAAAAGGCCATTGGAGAGACCATATATACCAGGTTCCAACTGTGAAATAACCCCTTCAATATTGTTAGCGTAGTAAAGCGCTTTACTATCACCAAGCAGTAAATTAAAGCCAGCAAACTGATCGAATTCAGCGTGTATTGACTCAAAATATTCTTCTGGGGATAGTGAGCCAATTAAGAATCCTTTTGGTAAATCGCCGCGCGAGCGCACTTTTTGTTTATCTCGAGAAGGATCAAAGATATTGGTGACAGCGGCGAATCGTCCTTCAGGGGCTATCCCTAGCCAGGTTCCCCCCGCTTGCAAGTCCCTTCCAGCGAGCACCTGCGATCGTAGCGGCAGGCTTGATGGGCTTTCCCAAAAATCAGCCTCAGCGGTTGGGCGGGCGTAAAACTCATCACGGTTGGCCGCTACAACTAGTGGATAACGAGGTTCTGCCTGATAAGCAAAAATAATAAGACACATATCGACAAAGCTACAGGGAGGAGCGACTGATTATTATGATTCTCTGCCGTCCCTGGACAGGTTATGAAAGGCTGCAGAGTTGCAGACATGTAGCCGGACTGTCAAGGCAATGCATTCAAGAGAGGTCATTTAGTTAGCGTTTGATAAAGGTAACCTTGTTATACTTGGATGGTAATGATTTGGTCAGCTAAATCTAGGTAATTACGAGTATTAATGCTTACTTTTCCGCAATTCAATCCTATCGCCATTTCATTGGGACCACTCAGTATTCACTGGTATGGAATCATGTATATTATCGCGTTTGGCGGGGCCTGGGCTCTAGCTTCCTATCGACGAAATATGATTCCAAACCAATGGAGCACCGATCAAATATCAGATCTGATTTTCTATGGGGCCTTAGGAGCTGTAGTAGGCGGACGGCTAGGCTCAGTGTTTTTCTATAATTTTGACCGGGTCCTTGAGGATATTCTGTGGGTGTTCCGAGTATGGGAGGGAGGTATGTCCTTCCATGGCGGCTTCTTGGGGGTGCTTGCAGCATTATATTTTTACTCAAAACGGATTCAAAAGAGCTTCTGGGAAACTATCGACTTTGTTGCACCTTTCGTGCCTTTTGGTTTGGGTGCCGGGAGGATTGGGAATTTTATTGGTGGAGAATTATGGGGACGACCCACTGATGTTCCTTGGGGTATGGTTTTCCCGCATGTCGACCGATTAGCCCGGCATCCGTCGCAGCTTTACGAGTTTGCGCTAGAGGGTGTTGNACTCTTCATTCTGGTATGGTGGTTTTCATCGAAACTTAGGCCAAGGATGGCAGTGTCCGGGGTGTTCGCGTCAGGGTACGGCAGNTTTCGTTTCTTCATTGAGTTTTTTCGGGAACCAGACCAGCAAATTGGGTTTATTGCCTTTGAATGGTTGACGATGGGACAATTGTTATCTGTGCCAATGGTTGCAGTNGGTGTGCTATTGCTGTTGCTTTCGAACAACAAACAGAAACATTTGGCGGCATTCTAATTAGACTAATTCAGGATCCTTCAGTTAATGCAGCAGTATCTCGCTCTCTGCCAGCACATTATCGACCANGGGGTTTGGGTTGAAAATAAACGTACTGGGAAAAAATGCCTCACGGTAGTTAACGCTGATTTTTCTTATGATGTAGCAAACAACCAATTTCCCATCATTACGACTCGTAAAAGTTTTTGGAAAGCTGCTATAGCAGAGCTACTGGGTTACTTACGTGGATATGATAATGCTGCCGACTTCCGTAAATTGGGAACTAAATCGTGGGATGCTAATGCGAATCAGAATGAATACTGGCTAAACAATTCCGCGAGGAAAGGTAAAGATGACATGGGTCGTGTCTATGGTGTTCAGGGAAGAAGTTGGCTCAAACCCGACGGAAGCAGGCTCGATCAACTCCGCAAGATCGTCGACAACCTCAGTAAGGGAGACGACGATCGAAGTGAGATACTGACTTTTTACAATCCTGGNGAATTCGATCTGGGTTGTCTGAGACCGTGTATGCATACACACACTTTTTCCCTGNTGGGAGACACGCTTCTCCTGACTAGTTATCAGCGTTCATGCGATGTGCCACTAGGGTTGAACTTCAATCAGATCCAGGTCTTTACATTGCTGGCATTGATTGCTCAGATCACAGGTAAGACGCCTGGAATTGCTTATCACAAGATTGTAAACGCTCATATTTATGAAGACCAATTAAAGCTAATGCAAACCGTGCAGTTAAAGCGGAATCCTTTCGATCCCCCAAAACTACATATCAATTGCGATATAAAGACCCTAGAAGACATCGAAACATGGGTTACTCTGGATGATTTCAAAGTCGAAGGCTACAGACACCATGATCCAATTGTTTATCCATTCTCGGTATAAATGGCAGTAAAACTGAACAGGTCAACCGAAACCTGATGAAACTAGCGCTTATCTGTGCCATGGCCGAGAACCGGGTAATAGGCAGGAATAACAGCCTGCCTTGGCATCTTTCCGAGGATCTGAAGTATTTCAAGAGGGTTACTATGGGGAATAGCATTATCATGGGCCGCAAAACCTGGGAATCGATAGGGCAGGCGTTGCCTGGTAGAACCAATATCATTTTAACAATGGACTCAGAGTATAAAGCGGAAGGGGCTCGTGTCGTACACTCTGTCGAGGAAGCTATAAGACTGGCTGAAAATATTTCGTTGATTGATGGTTCTGAAGAAGCATTTATCATCGGTGGTGCGAAACTTTATTATTCTGCTCTGCCGCTAGCAGAACGATTCCACCTTACCAGGGTTCACGCAGATGTTGAAGGGGATACTTATCTTGCTAAATTCGATGAAACTCAGTGGGAAGAGATTATGCGTGAAGAGTTTTACAGGAGTGGGGATAATCCATACGACTACAGTATTTGTCTGTTGCAGCGAATAGNAAGCANAGCGGCCTAGCTGTTAAGCNCTATTAGGCATAACCTCTGAACTTACACGGNTTTCTATATCTTAAAAACAGCTTTTGNNTATTAATTCCCGTAAGGTATTAACACACGGCTCAATCATATTAATCGACATGTATTCATTNGGTTGATGAGCCTGATCTATGTTGCCTGGGCCCATGATGATAGTGTCCATGCCAAGCTGTTGCAAAAACGGCCCCTCAGTTCCGAACGCAACGCTANTCCCAGAATATCCGGTAAGCTCCTCGGCCGTTTTTAACAAGGCACTGTTTTCTTTTGCAAAGAAAGCAGGAACTCCAGTAAATATAGGAATCATTTCAAACCGAATATCCAAAGGANTAGTAATTTGTAAAATTCGCTCCGAAATTTCAGCCCTTACAGTATCCACGTGCATTCCCGGAGTGAGCCTCACATCAAATTCCAAAGAGCAATGTCCACAAATACGATTAGGATTGTCACCGCCATGGATACTTCCTAGGTTGAGGGTAGGATGAGGAATCTTGAACAGATCGTTTGTATAGCGTTCTTTGAGCTCCTTGCGGTAATGAATCAATTCACCTATAACAGCATACATTGCATCGAGCGCGTTTTTGCCAAGGCTAGGGTCGGAAGAGTGCCCACTTTCTCCCGAGAGGCGAATGGAATCCATCATGATGCCTTTGTGNGCTCGAACGGGTTGCATTCCAGTGGGTTCACCAATGACTGCTGAGCGGGCTTTCGGTTTGCCTAACTCGGCTATGGTTTTTGCTCCCTGCATAGATGTCTCTTCATCAGCTGTTGCTAGCACTACAAGTGGNTCCTTGAACTTGCTACTCAACAAGGGTTTAACTGCTTCTATTACCAAAGGAAAGAACCCTTTCATATCTGTTATACCCAGACCATACAACTTACCGTCTTTCTCTGTGAGGCGAAACGGATCAACCGACCAGAGATTTTCATCGAGTGGCACAGTGTCTGTATGACCTGCCAGTACAAGTCCGCCTGGCCCTGAACCGTACGTTGCTATAAGGTTCAACTTTTCGGTATCCGGTACGCNAGGCACCACTTCGCAGGCAAATCCTAAGGTTTCTAACTCGTTTGCTAGATAATCGATAACAGCCTTGTTACTCATATCGATGTCTTTATTTGCTGAACTGATACTGGCGAGACTTACTATTCGGTCCAAGTGGGCCAGCAATGGAGGGGAGCGATCAAACATGGTCGAAAATCTTTAAAAATTAAATCANGATTTGGAGGAAAGCTTGGCAATCATGTCGGTTTTCGCAGCCATAATATAGTCATTTAAGTGCAGGCCATTAATCTTGTGTGTCCACCAGCACACCGTTACTTTCCCCCATTCGGTCAAAATCGANGGGTGGTGATTTTCTTGCTCCGAAAGAGTGGCGATTTCGCAGGTAAAGTTTAAGGCATCTTTGAAGTCCACGAAATTGAACTCTCGCTCTAATTTTTCGACGTCATCATGAAATTCCCGTTTCCAGGAGGGAACACTCAGCAGGAGTTCAGTTGCCTGTTCTTCGGTAACGACTGGCGCACCAAGCTGACAAGCTTCGCAATGTTTTTCATGCAACGCGGACATATCAGAGGAATTCCTCCAGTACGCTGTTAAGCAGACCGTAGCCGATGTTCGTTGTAGAAACTTTGTGGCCAGTTTTCGAAAGAAGACCTTTCGACGTGAGGTATTCTACCTTCTTTTCAATAGAGCTAAAAGGAACACCTGTGCGTGTCATGAACTGTTTTGTCGAAAAACCCTGCTTGATACGAAGGGCATTAAGAAGAAACTCCAGGACTCTTTCATCTTTCTTAATCTGTATACATTCTGCTGTGCGATTAATGGAGTTATTAAGGTAATGGGCGGGTTGCTTCAGCTTACGAGTCCTAAATATAGTGTCTATTTCTGCATTAGTTAGTTTGCCGTGCGCTCCAGCACCGATACCGATATAGTCGGCGAACTGCCAATAGTTAAGATTGTGCACACATTCCCTATTATGCTGCGCATAAGCTGACACTTCATAGCGTTGAAATCCGTGATCTTCCAAAATTCTGAAACCTTGATCCTGGACATCTAGTATCAACGATTCTTCGGGAAGTGACGGTCGCGTGCGGTAGAACAAAGTATTAGGTTCAATGGTGAGCTGGTACCACGACAGATGAGCAGGTGCATATTGGAAAGCTACGTTCAGATCATTTATCGCCTGCTTAGGGTTCTGTCCGGGTAAGCCATGCATTAGATCCAAGTTTAAATTATCAAACCCAGCTTTTTTTGCTATTTCGATAGCGGCTCTTGCTTCTCGGCCATCATGTATTCGGCCTAAAGCCTTTAGATGTTCATCATTAAAGCTCTGGACACCGATTGAAAGCCGGTTTATCCCTATTTCCCGAAACTCTCTGAACTTGGCGGCTTCAACTGTCCCAGGGTTAGCCTCTAGAGTAATTTCTAGAGACTGGGCAAGTGCGCACTTTTCTCTTATATGCACTAACAACTTTTCTAATGAAGCAACATCGAACAAGCTAGGCGTTCCACCGCCGATGAAGATGGAACTAATCTCTTTGTCTTTAGCACTTGTTGTTCGTTCTAACTCCGCATCAAAATCGTCGCACAAGGCAGTAATATATTCAGCTTGTGGCAACTCTATTTCGCTAGCGTGTGAATTGAAATCGCAGTAAGGGCATTTTCTTGCACACCAGGGGATATGGATGTACAGGCTTAAGGGCGGAGATTCCAGCATTCCAGTAATTTACGCAACGCTTGCCCGCGGTGGCTTAACGAATTCTTAACCTTAGAATCCAACTGTGCTGATGTGCATCCGTGAGTTGGCACATAGAAAAGAGGGTCGTAACCAAAGCCATTACGTCCTCTTTCAGTAAATAGAATGCGACCTTCCCAAGAGCCTTGACAGATCAAGGGCATGGAATCCCTTTCGTGAAGGAGATAGACAATGACACATTGGAAACGGGCAGTTCTATCTTGTTCCGGCACCTCTTTAAGATCTTGTAATAACCTAACGTTGTTTTCAGCATCTGCCGTGGCCCCTGACACACCAGCATATCGAGCTGAATAGATTCCTGGTTTACCCCCTAAAGCATCTACTTCTATCCCTGAGTCATCGGCGATTGCTGGCAAACCGGTTTCCTTACAGGCGTGCCGCGCTTTAATTAGAGCGTTTTCAGCGAAGTTGAGCCCGGTTTCTTCTACCTCACCCACTTCTAAATCCGACTGTGATATTAGGTCCACTTTTTTCTCTCTGAGCATTGCGCGTAATTCTGTTAGCTTGCCCGGGTTACCACTGGCTAAAATTATTTTTTGTAGACTCAAATGGACTGCTCTCTGGTGATGTGATAGATAGCGACTTCCCCTAAAAAGTTTGGCCAGGCTTTCATATACCAGCTGCCCTGGTGTTGAGAATCAACGACAGTCCTGGTAAGTACCTTTATGTTCTTTTCAGTACAGAGTTGATCGAAATCCTTCACCGTGCAAAAGTGAATATTTGGCGTGTTGTACCATTGGTGAGGTATGAATTTCGAGATCGGCATGCGACCCTTTATTGCGAGATAAAGCCTACTCTTCCAATTGCCAAAATTAGGGAAGGTAACAATTCCGTTTCTGCCAACCCTCAACATATCATCGATCAGGGCATCGGGATTGCTTAGAGCCTGTAGAGTCTGAGTCAGCAATACTGTATCAAAGCTGTCTGACTGGAAATTGGAGAGGCCTTGATCTAGATTCTGCTCAATCACATTGACCCCATTCTCTATGCAGCGCTCGATATTGATTTCATCAATCTCTAGCCCAATCTCTCTCACGCCCTTACTAGTTTTTAGGTAGTGCAATAAGCTGCCGTCACCACAACCTAGATCCATCACACGGCTCTCTGGAGCAATCCATTTTTGAATGATTTCTAGATCAGGTCGCATCGTTAATGATCTTCTGGTGTATTCGCTTCAGATATGCCGAAAATGCCTTAATATACCTTGGAACGGGAAGTAGGAACGCATCATGTCCTTGGTCCGCTTCTATCTCAAGGTAGGTTACTTCTCTACCCGCCTTTAACAGATCGTTGACTATTTCCCGCGATCGTTCAGGTGGGAAGCGCCAATCTGAGCTGAAAGAAATCAACATGAACTTACAATTGGTGTCAGCAAATGCCTTGCTTAGATCGCCATCGAAGTCTACTGCCGGGTCAAAGTAGTCTAACGCCTTGGTCATTAACAGATAGGTATTGGCGTCAAAATTTTCGGAGAAACGCTCTCCTTGATAGTGGAGATAGCTTTCCACCTGGAAATCGGTATTCAAACCAAAACTCAGTTTCCCTGAGCGTAGATCACGACCGAAGTTGGCTCTATCATTCTCGAAATCCGTAACGGATTTACCGAACTTAACACGCATAGCACTATCGGACAGGTAAGTAATATGGCCAACCATACGCGCTAGCATGAGACCTTGTTTGGGGTAAGTCCCTTCCTCCAGGTAATTGCCCTCATGAAAATTGGGGTCAGTCGTTATAGAGTGTCTGGCTACTTCATTGAATGCAATATTCTGCGCTGATAGCTTCGGTGCCCCAGCGATACAAACAGCATTGGCAAGCCGGGACGGATAGCTGATAGCCCAACGTAACACCTGCATACCGCCGAGACTGCCACCGACCACGGCAGCCCATTTCTTAATTCCCAGCCGGTCCATTAACATGACCTGGCTCTTCACCCAATCCCGAACAGTCACAATGGGAAAGTCCGGTCCGTAGTGTTTACCGGTTTGTGGATTAATGGATGTTGGACCGGTACTGCCGGCGCAGCCTCCTAGGTTATTAAGACATACCACATAAAACAGCTGTGTATCGATAGCTTTACCGGGGCCCACACAACTCTCCCACCACCCAGGCTTGCTATCACTCATACTATGGTAACCGGCAGCATGATGATCGCCGCTTAAAGCATGACAGATAAGAATGCCATTCGACTTGTCAGAGTTTAACTCACCGTAGGTCTCTACCATCAAATCGAAGGAAGGTAATACCTTAGCGCTTCGCAGAGTCAACGGTTCCTCGAAATGGTATGCCTGGGGTTTAACCAGGCCTACAGAATCTATTGGAATTGATTCAGGCATAATCTTGAAAAAGGGGCTTGGCAATTATTGCCAGGAGCCCTGTGTGAATGTTAATGGTGCCGGGATTGTCATGGGTCGTCAGATCCTTATCCGTTTTTGTCGGCTGGTACTGTCTGTAACAATAGTAATCTCACTTTGCCTGACTTGGAACTGTTTAGACCGAAACCTCATAGTTTGCCTACCTAAAAGTTGCTTCGCGCGGCTGTTAGGTAAATTTCATGGTTTTACCAACTATGCCCACCATTTTTCACTCATGGAATTCGGGCTGGGTCTTCCAGCTTGAATATAATTTGGCTTTCTTCTAACAGTAGAGCAACTTACTTTTCTGGGTACTATATTCCTATGATCACGGCTGCTAGTTGTCCCATACCGAAGTTCTGTGTCAGTGCGTTTTGGACCAGACTGATAATGACGAAAAAAATAATCGGTGAGAAATCAAGTCCCCCCATAGGAGGCACTACTTTTCGCACCGGAGCCATTATTGGCTCGGTTAGTTGCCAGATTAGCCGAAGAATGTAATGAGGATTCATATTGCCCGAAGCCGCCATAATCCAAGACATAACTATAGAAGCAATAACTGCCCACCAATAGATGTTTAATATGAAGTAGATAACACCGACGAAGGCCCAGGTTAAGATTAAACTGATTTCGGGAATGCTACCGCCATAGAGAAGTATTAAGATGCATATCGCAGCTGCTTCAACAACAAAAGCCAGCATCAAGCTGGAGAAATCGATTCCCCTGTATCCTGGAATGAAACTTCGAAACACTTTAATAGCTGGATCTGTTACCCGGATTACGGTTTGTGATATGGGATTGTAGAAGTCTGCCTTGGCAATTTGTAACAGAAAACGAAGTAGTACTGCCAACAGATAGAGTCCTCCAAGCGCATTAAAGATTAATGCGGCGGAGCTATTTAGTATACTCATTTCAGAATTCTACTCATTGCTTCCAAACTCATTTGCTAATTCTATAGATCGATTTCGCGCAGCCTTTAAAGCACGTTCAACTAATTCTCTTAGTCTTCCTTCCTCAAATGTACGTAATGCCTTTTCTGTGGTACCACCCGGCGAGGTGACTTTGCGTCTTAATTCTGCAACATCTTCTTCGCTACTTATAGCTAATTCGGCTGCACCAACCGCTGTTTGATAAACGAGCGCGTTCGCCGTTTCATCACTCAGTCCCATTTCTCGTGCAGCATCTCTCATAGCCTCTATAAACAGGAAAAAGTAAGCCGGGCCACTACCTGACACCGCTGTTACGGTATCTATATCTGATTCATCATCTACCCAGACGCATGGGCCAACGGCATTCATCAGCTTTTCGGCAAGTTGCTTTTGCTTGCTAGAAACATTCACGTTGGCAAATAGACCGCTAATTCCTTTACCGATCAGGGCAGGAGTATTGGGCATGCAGCGAACTATAGCGTGCTGTCTTCCCAGCCAATCTTGCAAATGTCCACTGGTTATACCAGCAGCGATGGAGACTATTAGGGGCAATGCTGAGGTTTGATCCAGTTCTACTTCAGAACAGACTTTTTCCATGACTTGGGGTTTTATCGCCAGTATGACTACATCGGCGGAATCAGCGATTTGCTGGTTAGTGGCAGATGAAATTCTGCTGTTTGTTACAAGTACCTGTAATTTCTCTAGATCTATGTCAGAAGCTAGAATAGAAGATGCAGGTACGCCTGTCGCCAATAGTCCGCGGATCAAACTATTCGCCATGTTTCCTGCGCCGATAAAACCTATTGTAACGCCTTTCATCCTGTCTCCTTAATCGCAATGTGCGGCGCCGACAGGGTATTCTATCTCAATCAGTTGGGGCTGGATAATCGGAAATAACGAGTTATTAACCAACTAGGCTAGTATTTATATACGAGGGCCAAATATGGCAGAACCTAAACGCACCATTGTGGAACCTTCGGCTACTGCAGCCTCAAAGTCATTAGACATCCCCATAGAAAGCGTATCGATCGATGAGTGGCTCTTCTTGAGGTTCGTAAAAGCGAGCTTTAAACGACGGAAGCATGTGCGCTGCGACTCAAGATCTGGCAGGGGAGCTGGTATGGCCATAAGACCACGTAGCTGAAGGTTAGGCAGCGAAGCAATAAGGCTGCACAATTTTGTGGCGTGCTCCACTTCAGCTCCGGATTTCTTTTCTTCATTGGACAGCTTGATTTGCACACATACGTTCAGTGGTGGGCTAGATTCTGGACGCTGACTGCTTAAGCGGTAGGCGATCTTCTCCCGATCAACACTCTGCACCCAGTCAAAGTATTCGGCAATTTTCCGAGTCTTATTGGTCTGGATCGAGCCGAGAAAGTGCCAGCTTAGGTCCATGTCGGTCAAATTTTTGATCTTATGCAGCGCCTCCTGCAAGTAGTTTTCGCCGAAACTCCGGATTCCAACTGCCGCCGCCTGGCGTATTTTATCTTGGGTCTGTTTTTTGCTTACTGCAAGCAAACTGACGGAACCGCTTGGGCGCTTGTAAAGGTCTTCATATTCTCTGATTTTTTGGGTTAGAGTTGGAATGTTTTCTGCGATGTTTTTCACATTTTTACCACATAGTTACTCGGAAGAGTCCGGGGTACTGATTGAAGTAGGGTTACCATAGATGACTTCACGTAAGGTTGACCAAGTTAGCTTTGGTTTTTCATGTTGAATTCTGAGAACCAATTTTCGAGAATGATCTGCGCTGCTATGTCGTCGATGGCTGTTTTGTTTTTATTGCCGTGGGAGTCCTTCACGACTTTTTCAATAGCGGCTTTGGAAGAGAGGCGTTCATCTATTCCAAAACTGGGGAGATTGAAGCGCCCATTTAGACGTCGAGCGAACTTGATAGCTTGGGTAAGCAATTTGCTCTCGGTGCCATCGAGATTGTAAGGTAAGCCAACTACAAGTAGGACAGGTTTCCATTCGTCGATTAGCTTTTGAATTTGATCCCAATCGGGAACTCCATCTTTGGCTTTAAGTATCGTTACCGCTTTAGCTGTCGATGAGATGCTCTGACCAAAAGCGACGCCGATGCGTTGTGTTCCGTAATCAAAAGCCAGTGCCGTAACCGGCTCATCACAGTTACTGGGCAATGTATCAATTGTCATGGCATGGAAGTATATAGGGTTGATGGATTTAAGAATGACCGGCTTCAGGGGATATCTTTTGGAGGTCTATCCCCAACAGAGCTGCGGCTGCTTCGGCCTTCGCTGTGTAATCATCGGAGAAAATGAGTTCAGCGTTAGCCGGAGTGGTAAGCCAAGTATTTTCGGTGATCTCTCTTTCTAACTGGCCAGCATCCCAGCCGGCACATCCGAGTGCGACTAGATAGTTCTCAGGGCCGTCTCCTTTGGCGATATCCTGTAAAATCGTCTTGGACGTACAAATGGCTATCTCAGGAGTAACTTCGATAGAAGATTCCCACTGTTGCCCTGCATCATGAATGATAAAGCCTTTGTCTCTCTCGACTGGGCCACCTGCTAACACATGTCGTTCCCGAAAAAACCCTTCGATAGGGTATACGATATCCAGCTCAGCGAAGATATCGGCTATACAGGCTTTCAAGGGCTTATTAATGACAATTCCTAATGCACCTTCTTCATTGTGTTTCCAGAGGTAGGTCACCGTATTTGTAAAATAGGGGTCCAGCATCCGGGGCATGGCGATAAGGAATTGATTCTCAAGATAACTTGTACGAGCGCTGTCGTTCATGAAAGTGAACCGGTAGTAGTTTGCCTCAGAAATTAATTAGGGTATTTCCGTCAGGGGTCGCTAAGTGCGGATATTCCCAAGTATACCAATTTCCTTACGCATTGACTCTGGAACAGCTGGAAAGGCGCTGTTAGGTTCATGAACCCAACAGCAGCATGGCCACTTTTTCATAGTTAGTTTGCTTTCAGTTTTTGCTGGATACAATCCATAAGGTCGCCGGCTATGTCTAGGTTAAATGCGCGATCGATTTCTCGCACGCAGGTAGGGCTGGTTACATTTATCTCGGTGAGATAGTCTCCGATGATGTCGAGCCCAACAAAGAGCAAACCTTTTTCTTTTAAAGTAGGACTAACCTGGGTACAAATCCAGCGATCTCTTTCGCTAAGTTCTTGAGCTATACCGCTGCCTCCAGCCGCGAGATTACCACGTGATTCTCCCGCCGCGGGGATACGAGCCAACGCGAACTCGACTGGATTCCCATCGATCATGAGTATCCGCTTGTCTCCATTCTCGATCTCAGGAATGAATTTTTGCGCCATGATCTGTCGATTACCACTCTCGGTAAGTGTTTCGATGATAACGCTTAAATTGGGATCATCATTCTTTACTCGGAAAATTGATGTCCCGCCCATACCATCTAGGGGTTTATATATTACATCCCCGTGCTTTTGGTGGAACGCCTTTAGTTTCTCTTCGGAACTTGCCACTAGGAACGGGGTGCAACACTGAGGAAATAGCGTTGGGAATATCTTTTCGTTGCAGTCGCGCAGGCTTTGCGGATTGTTGACAACCAGCGTGCCATTTTTATGTGCTTGTTCCAGCAGGTAGGTCGTGTACACATAATCGAGATCAAAGGGAGGATCTTTTCGCATAAGTATGAAATCCATTTCTGTAAGCGCTTGATCACTTTTGGTTCCTAGGGTAAACCACTTCTTTTCATCGTCCATGACAGAGAGGGTTTGCATTTTTCCAAACACTCTTCCCTGATCCATGTAGAGATCGGATTGCTGCATATAATGAATCACCCAGCCGCGATTCTGCGCTGCCAGTAGCATAGCAAGTGTCGTATCTTTCTTCACAGTGATGTATTCAATCGGATCCATCACTACACCAAGTTTGATGCTCATTGGAAAATTCTCTTTCAGAGCTGAGTGAACTAATGGAACCTACTAGTTTGCGACAGCTACACAAAATCATATCTCACTTTCTTGCTAGAAGCGATTTAATGAGTTTTGCGTGACTGATGCACTTTTGGTTTTTGGGTGCAGGGAATACGGCTATAATGAATTCTTTTTAGAAGGTGTTCACAGATAGTGAAGGCGTTTGGATTTATCTGGGGCGTAGGCGGAGTATTGCTGTTAATACTGTTCGCGATTTACCGATTAGCGCCAATGGCTTGGGCCCTTGAGGATTCATCAATGAATCTGTTTCACTGGGCTGCTCTGATTTTCTCGATTGTCTTCATGTCCTACACTGAAGGATATAAAGGGTTCCACCATGGGTTTGCCCCTCGCGTAGTAATTCGAGCAAATTATTTGAAGGATAATCCACATATTATTCATATTATACTCGCCCCCCTATTCTGTATGGGATACATCCACGCCACGAGAAAGCGTAAGGTTATTTCTATCGGTCTTACGCTGATGATTATTTGCTTTATTTTGGTAGCTCCCATGCTGCCGCAACCTTGGCGCGGAATCATAGATGCGGGAGTGGTGGTTGGGCTTAGCATTGGTATAATTTCTATAATCTATTTTATTTTTCTCGGTATTCTCTACCCGCAAGCTATCGAAGTGTCTGCAGAAGTACCCGATGACGCATAATGAGATATCACACGAATGAGCAAAACTTTGCAAGACAAAGATCAATCTGAGGAAGATAAAAGTTGCGCAATAGTCGTCACTTATAATCCGGACGTAACACCTTTACTGAAATTGCTTCGTCAGCTAAACAAAGAAACGGATTTTATCCTGATTGACAATGACTCTCCCCGTATAGATCGATTGGTAGAGTCCGTCACCGCTTATAAGCGTTGTCAAGAAGTTGTGCGACTGGAAGGGAATGAAGGATTAGCCAAGGCCCTTAACATTGGTATCGAATGTGCCTTGGGCAGGGGGTATGAATATGTATTCCTGTTTGATCAAGATAGCGGGTTGTGTGATCTGTTCATAAGTCGCATGATTTCGGCTTACAAGGAGGCAAGCCAGCATAGTCAGAAACATATCGCAGCTGTAGGACCTCGAATTATAAACCCCAAAACCATGCGGCAAACGCCGTTCAAGCTGTTTAACAGATTGTTATTACGATCTGACGCGCTGTTCACAGGTAGTCTTACGCACTATATAGCTGATTTTCTCATTACGTCTGGCACTTTGCTTGTCTTGAAACATATCCATGAAATAGGAGATATGAAGGAAAATTACTTTATAGATAATGTGGATTTGGAATGGTGCTTCCGAGCCAAATCAAAAGGGTTTGATCTCATAGGTACCGATGATGCAGTGCTTTACCATATGGTTGGTGAACTTAGCGTTAATCCGTTAGTAAGAGTAGGCATTATCACGCAGCATAATCCGGCTCGTACTTACTATTCCAGTAGGAACCGCACACACCTATATGGCGTAGAGTACTGTCCACTAGGTTGGAAAATTCGCGACATAGTTCGGTTTTTTATCAAGGCTGGATGGTTATTGTTGTCATCCCATGAACGAAAACAGTACTGGCGCAACATAAGTTCTGGAATTAGAGACGCCAAATATCTCAGTTGACTTAGATGATAACTGATCCAAAAATTGCCATATTGCTTTCTACCTATAACGGTACCAAGTATCTAGAAGAACAACTAGATTCCATTCTTAATCAGACCTATTCAAATTACGTAATTGTAGCTAGGGACGATGGCTCCTATGATGACACAATACAACTTCTTAATAAGTACGCAAAAA
This sequence comes from Gammaproteobacteria bacterium, assembly GCA_002712055.1. GTDB lineage: Bacteria > Pseudomonadota > Gammaproteobacteria > Pseudomonadales > Pseudohongiellaceae > UBA9145. Next base: position 27,275 of record PARV01000006.1, read on the forward strand.
AGTTTACTGATAAGTTTCACTTATTGGAACAAGACCTTCTAAACCTTGGAGCGAGCGACAGTTTTTCCTATTTGATTGAGTATGTGCTGGAAAACAAGCAGTCACTAGGTCTCGAATCAGCTTACATGATGTTTTGTGATCAGGACGATATATGGAGCTTGGAAAAAATCCATAAACAAATTGATGAAATGCTTAAAGTGGAGAAACAACAAACCGGGACAAAACCCATACCAGTGTTAATCCATAGTAATTTGCGAGTAGTCTCCGAAGAAAAATCACTGATAGCTGAATCCTTTGTGCATTATCAAGGTCTTGAAATAGAGCGTAATCGCTTTACAAATCTCGTGATAAGCAATGTGGTCACTGGTTGCACGGCATTTATAAATGAAGCCTTGGCGCGCAAAGCAGTGCCGGTTTCCAAAAAGGCCATCATGCATGATTGGTGGTTAGCCTTAGTTGCTGCCGCTTTTGGTAAAGTAATTTTTCTCGCTAAACCGCTGGTCCGTTATCGGCAGCACGACAGCAATACCATCGGAGCTAAGGAATTTGTCAAGCCTGTACCTAATTCCCGTTCATTCTGGGAAAAAGTGTTTGGAAGAAAGCCTAATGAACACTTGTACGAAGTTGCCAGGCAGGCTAAAGAATTTCAAAGGCGCTTCGGATCAGAATTAGGCTTTAAAGAAAATTTGGGATTAAAAATCTCAGCCTGCATGTCGGCAAGGGTTGGAATCATCCAGCGAGTTTTTTACCGTATTGCCCGCCGGTTTTAGCGATTTTCTGGTTACAAACGATTAAGTGCTTGCAGTCTTGCCTTGATACGCCCGCCCACTGCAGCGGGTGAAAACTCGGCCTGCATAAACTTCCGGGCATTATTTCCAAGCTGATCAACCAGCTCGGGATCTGAAGCAAGCCTGTACATGGCTGCCGCCGCTTCATCGATATTTGCATCTGCCCAGCGCTGTCCTGCCTTATAGGGACCATAGTCTCTCTCAATGGGAATTAGCCGATAATCCACGGGTACACAATTGTCAGCGGTCATGAAATCGGTGTTACCGGACCAGTTGGTCATGATGGTAGGCTTACCTAGGCACATGGATTCTGCTGGACCCAGACCGAATCCTTCCGAGCGATGTAGGGAAACATAACAGTTTATCTGGGTTAATAATGAGTTTATCTCTTCACGGGTGTGNGCCTCATCCAGGATAAAGATATTGGTACTGTCCTGNNTTTNGTATTGCAGTTGGTCNGCATTGATAGCATCTGCATTATTTACCTTTAACACCAGACCGACGCTGTCGTCATCTGGAGCAAATGCTTGCTGGAATGCCTTGATTGCCGCAAAGGGATTCTTGCGTTCGGCTATGCTGTGGGTATCGAACATGGAGAGGAATAGGAATCGCTCTGCGGGAAGTTGTAAGTCCTGGCGAGAGAATGCCTTACTNGGAGACAGGTCTATACANTGGGGGATAACCGTGACTGGAATGGAGGCATGTTTACGCACNGCTCTTGCTACAAACTCACTTGGCACCCAGATCTCGTCTGCTTCTTCTAGGGCGGAAATCCAGATCTCCGGCAGCTCTTCCAGTTCCCANGCCCAATAGGCAATGACGTAACGATCTTCGTAGAAATAATTAGGCAGGCTTCGCTTAGCCATTGCCAGAAAATCACCATTAACGTGGATAAGAAAGGTATTGAAACTGGCGTCGGTAACTTCTCTCGCTTGCCAGCTGAGATCGGNCATTCTTCCCGGGTTTCCAAGCTCAAAATTAAGTATGCCGAAATCGATATCCGCGGCTTCAAGCGCCCGAGCGTCGGCCCGTGCTCCTTCGCCCAGTCCCATTTCTGCCCGAATATAGGCAACCAGGTTAACACCAGGCTTTACNTGTNTAGTTTCTGGTGATTGTGAAAGTGCTAATGANTCGCACTGTNCGAGCAANCGGCTGGCAGNGTAGTCGATGTGATGAGAACAATCCAACTTATTAAGCGAAAGGTTAGGGTTATAGTATTGATCTCCTGCCTGGAACGTTTTCCGCCACTTATTCCACATGGCTTCTTCGTCTTGTTTAGGTACATTGGAGCTGCGGCTGATGCTTTCGTGATGGATTAAGGAACACTGGGGTGTCCAGATATTGCGGTAACCTTTTTCGATCAAACGCAGACAGAGATCCACGTCGTTGCCCACCACAGCAAGAGTTTCATCAAAGCCATCTAGNTCTNCAAATTTTTTCCGGCTTAATAGCAGACAGGCACCGGTATTGGCTGAAACTTCACGAACTACCTTATGGAGTTGCTGGAATACGTTTGGCCCCGGCAACATCTTGCGAAATAGGTGTAAACCGCCACCACCATAGTTTACTAGGAACACACCGGCATGTTGAATCTCGCCACTGGGATAAAGCAGAAGAGCGCCGACCGCACCTACTTCATCCCTTTGACCGTGGCGCACAAGTTCCGTCAGCCAGTGTTTGTTGATGATCTCAATGTCATCGTTAAGAAAAAGCAGCAAGTCGCCGCCCGCATGGCGAGCNCCGATATTGTTCAGTCGCGCCCAGTTAAAGTNCTCATCGCATTCCACCAGTTTGACATCTTTCTCNTTTAGGTAGTCTATTCCTTCCGGATAATTGCCACGACTGTTATCCAGAATGATCAACTCGAAGTTTTCGTACGCGGTACGCCCAATAACAGTTTCAATACAGGGTTTGATCACTTCGAGCTTGCCGAGGGTCGGGATTATGATTGAGACCTTTGGCTCGATTTCCAGTTCCCACTTTAAAAGCCGGATACTATCCAGGGTTGAGACGGTGGCTGACAGATTTTTGTTCTGGAGGTAATTAGTGATTTCATTCTCCTCCTGTTTTAATCTTTGTTTCCGGGTATCTCTATCTTCTTTTACAGCTGACCATAGAATTTTTGGAATCCGTGAGATGCTAAGATCCATATCAATAAATTCTAACAGCAGTCGATATCGCCAAGAGAGAGCGACGGAGAGATGCTTCCAGTTACTTGGTAGATGTCCACATCGANTGAGAAATACATCCCCCACATAGTTTTTCGACAACAGATGATCAGGAGACCAGCCGAAGGTGAATACCGGGTCAATATGTTGGCCTTGCTCGTCAAGCACATCATGATCGCTATAAATCAGGTCGGCGTTGTCATTTTGCGCACGGTTCGCAAACTCTGCCANAGAGTGGGGCAGTAGCCTTTCCTTCGCGTCGAGAAAAAGCAATAACTGCTCATCAGNAAAGCATGCATCCCAATTNGATCCAGCGTCAACCATTTTGATTTTATTGCCTAATTTTTGTTCTGCATTCTTCAAAGCNCCATTCAGTTGAACACTTTGTCCGTCGCGAACGAGGAACAGCTGCCAGTAGGNGTAGNTTTGTTGGGAGAGGGAATCCAACAGTTCAGCTAGGCCGGATATATCATCGAACAGGCGCACTACCAAATTAATATGCTGGTCAGCCTTATGGTCAACCAGATTCTGCTGTGTTTCGTTCACCGCTACTTTTAACCAGAGCTGATAAAGTTCGTTGGGTTCGAAGCTATAAAATTCCTGTTCCAGAGTAACAGACTGATTTTTTCCATCCTCCAAGCACAGGTTAAGGACATGTTTGCCGCTGGAAAGATAGGCCAGGGGAATCTGCATAAAGAAACCACAGTTTTCGGCCTGCTTTATACCCGCGTAGATACGAGCAACATCCGGGCGTGCATGTTCGGGTTGCCCTGTCAGGTATTCCAATCCATCGATTTCAACCCGCAATGAAACTTCGCCCGCAGTTGAGAATCCCCATCCTTGCACCGTGAGGTGATCGGAAAAAAGATTGGCAGTATCAGAGGGTGAGTCGAGACCGCAAAATATTCTAGAAACCTGGTCTGATGCAACAGTGACGGAATTTTCGGATTGTTTCTTTAGTAGGCGTTGTTGTAATCCTGCAAACGCTGCCGAAAGTTTAATGACGGTTGTTCGTACCGACTTTTTTACGGGGCTTATCACCCATTCTTTTATTCTGTTCCCAATGAAACGGTAGGGAGCCATTGCTTTCCATGAAAATGAGTTGAGAATTTTTCGCACACCCCGATCGAGCTCCTCATGATCCGCCTGCAATTGTTTGAACTGCGAGGTCAAATTTCTAAGATTGTCCTGCAGTTTCTCTTGTTTATCTTTCAGCGTCGCTTGATATTCTTGTAGGTCTGTAATCTGTTGATCCCTTGCTTCCAGTAGCTCTTGCAGGTCTGTAATCTGTTGATCCCTTGCTTCCAGTNGCTCTTGCAGGTCTGTAATCTGTTGATCCCTTGCTTCCAGTTGCTCTTGCAGGTCTGTAATCTGTTGATCCCTTGCTTCCAGTTGCTCTTGCAGGTCTGTATTCTGTTGATCCCTTGCTTCCAGTTGCTCTTGCAGGTCTGTATTCTGTTGATCCCTTGCTTCCAGTTGCTCTTGTAGGTCTGTATTCTGTTGATCCCTTGCTTCCAGTTGCTCTTGCAGGACTTCCAGTTGCTCCGCCTTTTTAGAAATAGTTTTGTTGGCGGAGTCCAGGGCTTCGTTCAATGCTTTATTGTCACTTTGTACTTTTTCTATCACTGCCTGATGCTTTCGAATCTCATTCACGAATTCTGACTGATCCAAGGTGGCAAGCATCTGGTTAACGTCGCGACCGCTCCAGCTGCCAACCCATTTATCCAACACCAGTTCCCGCGCCAATGCGTTAGGTGAGTCGGCGGAAAATTTAATAGAGTCATCGTCAACCGCAGTTCCGGAATCACCCCCTTCACGATAAAAAGCGGTTAGCTTGTCGATGTGTTTAAAGTCGGTGTGTTGACTCAATTGAATCCAGAAATCCCAGTCTTCATAAATGGCCAAGGATTCATCGAAGCGTGAGCCCGAGGCCAATAGACTACGCTCGAATAGCATGGCATGAATGGGGAACAAATTGTCCCGCCGCAATATCGCACGACTGAATGACTGATTGAAAACCTGTGGCCTAGGATTACCCTTGCAATCGGTTTTTTGAGCACTGCTGTAGACCGCTTTTACCTCCTCATTCTCCTTAATGGCGGTGACAAGATTGGTAATGTGTTCCGTGGCTATCCAGTCGTCATCATCTAGGAACATTAAGTAGTCACCACTTGCAGCTTCCAATCCCGCGTTTGCCGCGTCGGACCGTTTTAGGGCCTGTTCAGGATAAACCATCACTGTGTTTAGAGATTCAAGTAGAGTCTCAAATACAGATAAATCTATTTTAGTCGCATTGACCAAAACAAGTTCGATATGGGGGTAATTTTGCGAGGCTATTGACTCGAGGGCCTTGGTCAGTTCGGGGCGCCCAACAGTACGACATATTACAGAAACCAGTTTTCCCTTTTCCGATGCTTTTTCAGTAACCATAAGAGGAAGGATTCTGGTTTATTTCCACTGCGTCAAGCAATTTAACGCTCATCTATTCTATGTTTGCTAGTAACAATCTATCCAATGCTGCTCCGACAACATGCCCAATAAAATCCAAGAACAGGGTGTCGAGATTCACATTAAAGTAGTTTTCAGTCCGATTGCCAAAAGCAAGTAGAGCCAGTATTTCACTATTACTAATTACTGGGCACAAAGCAGTTGAAAGAATTTTCTGGTCAGAGTCGGGAAACAGATAAGCGAGATGTTCCTCAGTCACAGCGCCGCAATGGGTGCGTTTGAGTCTGAATACATCGTTAAAATCATTCTTTAGTTTTTCAAGTGATTCTACTTTTATTAGTTGTGAGACATTCAGATCGGGATGCTCTACTAGGATAATCTGACAGGCATCGATGTTGTCATGTTTAAAGAGCTGATTCCGGGTAACTTCTGCAATTTCGGTCACGTTCCCAGCGCGCATTAATGAAAGAACTAGGCTGCGAGTTGTCTCGAAAAGGTTATCGTTGTTACGGGCGTTTTTGAGTAGATCATTCAGTTTGTGACGAGCTTCGATGCCTCGATCACGCAGGATGGTGACTTGTTTTTCCAGTAAGGAGATGGCCTTACCACTCTCATGTGGCAGAGAAAGATCGGTAAGCAGGTCTTCCTGCCGAATAAAAAAATCAGAATTGTTGCGGAGATAAGCCACGACCTGCTCTTCAGTCAATCTCGATGCGCTCGTGCCATTTTCACTGCAAACTTGTTCTGCGGCTGAAGTTTCATTACTCATAACTCGATTGTCCCCTCATATACGGTGCTCACCGGGCCTGTCATTAGCACCGGAGAAGCTTCTCCTCGCCACTCGACGATCAGATG